>NZ_FR882988.1:3289-3549 GCF_000435115.1 Bacteroides sp. CAG:633
AATCGTCGTGTAGAGTGGATAGTAGGTGTGGAATATGGAGAAGATTATGACAAGGTAGAGAAAACCGTTCGTAGCCTTATAGCTGCCGAACCACGTATTCTGACTACTCCCGAACCTTATGTGGCTTTACATGCATTGGATGCCAGCAGTGTAAATGTGGTGATACGTGTGTGGGTGAAGACTTCAGACTACTGGAATGTCTATTTCGATATGAACAAGAACATTTATGCCGAGTTCAATAAGGAAGGCATTGGCTTCCC
>NZ_FR882988.1:3560-3830 GCF_000435115.1 Bacteroides sp. CAG:633
GGAAGGCATTGGCTTCCCGTTCCCGCAACTGACGGTTCACCAGGCCGCAGACTGATTTGGTTGTGGAATCTTTTTCTGATTCAAATAGTCCGGAAACATATTTCATCGAAGTGTTTCCGGACTTCCTATATAAATGCCTTTAGATGCTTATGTGCCTAGAAATAAGGATGATATAAAGGCACCTTTATTTGCAGGGTATAACTCTGAATTATAAAATACTGTTAAAATATCGTTCTTCTATTGCGGATTAGAAATAAATGCCTCCCTTTG
>NZ_FR882989.1:0-3380 GCF_000435115.1 Bacteroides sp. CAG:633
CGGGTGTACAGCAGGTCGGGGTGGGGCAGCGGAGTTGCCGGTTGGCTGTCGGCCGGAGCCGTCAGCCGTGCGTTTTCGTTGTCCACGATGTCGTTCAGGATGTTGTCGCGCTTGCCGTTGGCTATGATGACGGTGATGCCCTCGGCTGCCACCTTGCGGGCGATGTTGGTCTTCGTAAGCATGCCGCCGCGTCCGAAGCTGGACTTCGATGCCTGTATGCAGTCGGATAGGTCGCGGTCGTGGGCTATCTCGGTGATAACTACCGAGCCGGGGTCGGAAGGCGGCCCGTCGTAGATGCCGTCTATGTTGCTCAGTATGATGAGGGCCTGTGCGTCCATCATGGTGGCGATAAGTCCGCTGAGTTCGTCGTTGTCGGTGAACATAAGTTCGCTGACGGCGATGGTATCGTTCTCGTTGACGATGGGGATGACACCGTTCTCAAGCATGACGGTCATGCAGCTTTTCTGGTTCAGGTAGTGGCGGCGTGTGCCGAAGCTCTCTTTCATGGTGAGCACCTGGCCTACGGCTATCTTGTGTTCGCGGAAGAGCTCGTAATAGCGGTTGATGAGTTTGGCCTGGCCCACGGCAGAGAACAGCTGGCGCTGCTCGACGCTATCCAGCCGTTTGGCCGGGCACAGCTCGCTTCGCCCTGAAGCGACGGCTCCAGAGGAAACGAGAATCACTTCGGTGCCTGCCTTATGCAGGGCTGCTACCTGGTCGACGAGTGCCGACATGCGTGTAATGTCCAGTGTGCCGTCGCGGCGTGTCAGTACGTTGCTGCCTATCTTGACGGCTATTCTTGTCAGTCGATTCATTATTTGTGATTCTGGATGGTTGTGTGCAGGGTTATTCTGCGATTTTCTTCTTTTCGTATTCGCGCACCACTTCCATGGCCGCTTCAAAGTCTTTCTCGTTGACCAGCACACTTACGTCGATAGCGGTAGCGGGCACGGCTACGTTCACCACCATGTCGTCTTTCAACGCGCACTCTACTTCTGCGTTTCCAAGCAGGCTTTTCACCAGTTCGGCTTCCCACAGGGAACCCTTGAACACTTCGATGAGTTTACTTGTGTCTTTTTCTTTCATATTATTATGAATTTGATGGTTTTTCCCACAAAGTTAGTGCAGTTTGTGAGAAAAACAAGGGTTTGAGTGAAAAGCTTTTGCCGGCGGGACTGATTTATTCCAGTGTGATGTGTTGCACGTCTATCTTCTGGTTGAGGAAAGTGGAGGCCGACTCGGAGAATTTCTCGGTAGCTTCGGTGGTGTAATACCTGCAGGTGCCCTGACGGGTGCAGCGGGCGTCCATCTCGGGATGGCGGTGCAGGTAGTCTTTCAGGCTTTCGGCTACGAGTCCACCCTGGGCCACGGTGCGGATGTGGGCGGGCATGTATTGCTGTATCTTGGGCAGCAGCAGCGGGTAGTGGGTGCAACCCAGAATGACGGTATCGGTCAGCGGGTCGAGGGTGAGCAGCTGGTCGATGTACTTGCGCACGAAGTAGTCGGCACCGGGGCCGGTGGCTTCGTTGTTCTCCACCAGCGATACCCATAGCGGGCAGGCTACGCCGCTGACGCTGATGTCGGGATAGAGCTTGCGGATTTCGAGGGGATAGGATTCGGACTTGATGGTGCCGGCTGTTGCCAGTATGCCTACGTGTCCGTTGCGAGTGATGTTGCCGATGCACTCGACGGTGGGACGGATGACGCCCAGCACACGGCGGGTGGGGTCGAGCGTGGGGAGGTCGTTCATCTGGATGCTTCGCAGGGCTTTGGCCGAGGCGGTGTTGCAAGCCAGGATGACGAGGTGGCATCCCATTTCGAAGAGTTTGGTGACGGCTTGCAGGGTGAACTGGTAGACGATTTCGAACGAGCGTGTGCCGTAAGGGGCACGGGCATTGTCGCCCAGGTAGATGTAGTCGTATTGGGGCAGTGCCTCGCGAATCTTGCTGAGGATGGTGAGTCCGCCGTATCCGGAGTCGAAGACGCCGATGGGGCCGGGCGTGGTGGGGAGGTTCTGTTTCATAGTGGTACTAAAACAAATTCACCACAGACGGTCGCGGCTGTTGCACGGGTTGCCGCAGGATGTGGGCGTGTGCTGGCCGGTGGCGGTCTGTGGTGAGTAATGTAAGGAGGGGCTTGTTATTTGATGCCCAGTTGTGTCTTGACTTTGGCTGTCAGGTCGATGCTTTCTGTTCCGATGTAGGGAATGGAAGTACGTGCCAGGTCGAAGATGTAGATTACGCCTTCTGCCTTGCCCACTGCCTGAATGGCTTCATCGAGCTTCTTGTAGATAGGTGCCATGGCATCGGTCTGTGCTTTCTGCATGGCCTGTGCAGCTTCCTGCTGGAATTGTTGCTGGCGCTGTGCCATGTCCTGAATTTCTTTCTGACGTCTTTCTGCGATGTTCTGGGGCAGTGAATCTGCCTGTTGCAGGAATTCCTGATACTTCTTGTTGAGTTCGGCTTCACCGGTTTCCATTTCCTTCTGGTATTGTTTAGCCAGTGCGTCGAGGTCGGCCTGTGCCTTAGTGAATTCGGGCATTACGGTGATAACTTCCTGTGAGTTCATGTGAGCGAACTTCTGTTGTGCCATAGCTCCCAGCGGGAGTGCGAACAATGCAATGGCAAGTGCGAATTTTTTAAGCATAACGTTTATTGTTTTAATGATTATTATTCTCTTCTTCTTCAGTGTTAACCAGTTGTTCCGGCTATCGGTAGCAAATTTATGAAATTAATTTGAATATCCCATCTTTGCGAGGACTTCATTGCTGATGTCGATGCTTGGCGAGGCAAAAATGATGCTGCTGGCCGAGGCGCGGTCGATGACGGCAGCATATCCCTGCTGGGTGGCAATCTGCTTGACGGCGTTGTAGATGTCGTCCTGTATGGGGCGCATCAGTTCGTTGCGCTGTTTGGCCAGTTCGCCTTCGGGGCCGAAGTATTTGCGTCGCAGTTCGGCGGCCGATTTTTCTTTTTCTACAATCTGGTCTTCTTTCTGTTTCCGTTGGGCGTCGGTCAGTTTGCTGCCGGCGTTCTGGTAGTTCTCGTACAGGGTTTTGGCTTCCTGGGCAAGTTTGTCCACTTCGGCCTGCCACTGGCGCGAGGCCTGTTCGAGCTGGGTGTTGGCTTCTTCGTAGGCGGGGATGTTCTTCAGGATGTATTCCATGTCGATCAGTGCGAACTTCTGCGCCTGAGCTGTCAGACACATGGCCAACAGCGTAAACATTAGTAAAACACTCTTTTTCATAACGTCCGTTCTTTTTAGGTTATTATTGTCTGTTGGCTTCGGCCGGAGGCTTTCGCGTGGGCCGAAGCTGTGTTTTTTGTCTTGTCCGAGCGGTGCAAGTACGGCTCGTGAGTAATGCAAGTACGGCTCGTGAG
>NZ_FR882989.1:3432-8616 GCF_000435115.1 Bacteroides sp. CAG:633
AGCCGTGCAAGTGTGGCTCATGAGCCGTACAAGTGTGGTTCGACGCACCGTTTCGCGGGGTTCCGCAGGACGGTTTAGAACTCTTGTCCCAGGATGAAGTGGAACTGGCTTCCGCCGTATTGCTTCGATCCGAGCACGGGGTCGAAACCGTAAGCCCAGTCGATACCCATCATACCGATCATCGGCAGGAAGATGCGGACACCGACACCGGCCGAACGCTTCAGGTCGAAGGGATTGAACTTGTTCACGTCGTGCCATGCGTTACCTGCTTCGGCGAAGGCCAGTGCGTAAATGGTCGTACTGGTTTCGAGCATCAACGGGTAGCGCAGTTCGAGTGCCAGACGGGTGTAGGCATAACCTTCGTTGCCGTAAGGTGTCAATGAGCTGTTTTCGTATCCGCGCAGGGCGATGGTCTCAGTTGCGTAGTAGGAGTAACCGGTCATACCGTCACCACCCACGTCGAAGGTGCCGAAGGGCGACTTCTTGTACTTGTTGTAGTGACCCAGCAGTCCGAACTCGGCACGTCCCATGATGACGGGTGTACGTTTCACGGTGATGGGGTCGGCCAGCGGGATATAGACTTTCGATTTGAATTTCCACTTGTGGTATTCCACCCACTTGTGCATCTTGTTCATGTCGTCCTGGTTGCTGGTGTTGTACTTGCTGTAGTCCACTCCGTCGAAGGCCGAGTAGGGCGGTGTGAGCTGTGCGGACAGCGAGAATTCGGAACCGGTACGCGGGTAAATCGGGTTGTCGATGGAGCTTCGCGACAGGGTGAGAATGATACTCAGGTCGTTGCACTTACCGTTGGTGACGGGGAAGTACTGCCAGTCGCGCATGTGGTAGCGTTGGTACGACAGCTCGGCGGTGAACTGGAAGTAGTCGTCGGGCCACTTCAGACGTTTACCGAACATGGCCGAAAGTCCCCACATCTGTATGGACTTGTCGGGGTCGTAATAGTTTTCGTAGCTGGTATAGTTGCCGTAGTTGTACATACCGTAGCCGTACAGTCCGCTGTAGTAGCTGTTATAGTAGCTGTTCAGGTAGGCATCGTTATAGTACTGGCTGCTGATGTCGGTCTGGCGCGAATAGAATGCCGATACGGAGAAGGCATTGGGTCGCTTGCCGCCGAACCAGGGGTCGTAGAACGATATGCTGTACGACTGATAGTACTTGGCGTTGGTCTGTCCGCTGATGGTCAGTGTCTGTCCGTCGCCCTGCGGCAGGATGCCTCGGTAGTTTTCGCCCGGGTGCAGCAGGTTGGCCAGTGAGAAGTTGGTGAACTTCAGACTCAGCTTTCCGATGATACCCGTCTGTCCCCATCCGGCCGAGAATTCTACCTGGTCATTGGTTTTCGAGATAAGATTGTAGCCTATGTCCACGGTACCGTCTTCGGGTCGGGGCTGTATGTCGGGCGTGATCTGTTCGGGGTCGAAGTGTCCCATCTGCTGTATTTCACGCATAGAACGCATCAGGTCTTCACGGCTGAACAGTTCGCCGGGACGTGTACGGAGCTCGCGGCGTACTACGTTCTCGTACAAGCGGTCGTTACCGTTGATGCTGACTTTGTTGATGGTGGCCTGGCGTCCTTCGTAGATACGCATTTCCAGGTCGATGGAGTCGCCAACGATGTTCACTTCCACGGGTTCGAGGCTGTAGAACAGGTAACCGTTGTTGTAGTAAAGGTTACCGATGGCGTCGTCGTCCGAGTTGAGTCGCTCGTCCAAAAGTTTCTGGTTGTATACGTCGCCCTTCTTCATCTGCAACAGGAAGTTCAGGTATTCGGAGGTGTAGAGTGTGTTACCCACCCACGTTACGTTGCGCAGGTAGTACTTCTGGCCTTCGTCGATTTGCATGAATACGTTGACGGTACGCTCGTCATAGGGGCTTACGCTGTCCTTCACGATCATAGCGTCGCGGTAACCCAGCTCGTTATACTTGTCTATAATGAGTTGCTTGTCGGCTTCGTAGTTCTCTTCAACAAACTTCTTCGTACGGAACAGGTTGATGAGCTTGCCTTTTTCGTTGGTCTTCTTCATCACCCGTTTCAGCTTTTTGGTGGTGAGGGCCTGGTTGCCGACGATGGTGATTTCGTGCACTTTCACTTTCTCCTTCTTGTCGATGGTGATGTCGACGATAACTTCGTTCTCCTTGTCGGGGTTGTCCTTCTGTGTGATGAGGACTTCGGCGTTCTTGAATCCCTTGTCGTCAAAGTAACGCTTGATGAGGGTTTTGGCGCGGTCGATGGCGTTGGGGGTGATCTGGTTTCCCTTGAGCAGTGCCACACGTGATTCGAGGTCCTCACGTTCGGACTTCTTCACGCCGTGGTAGCGTATGTCTGACACACGCGGACGCATGGACAGGTGGATGGTCAGCCAGATTTTGTCTCCTTCTATCTTGTCGGCTTCGATGCGGACGTCGGAGAAGAGGCCGTGCCTCCAATAGCGGCGGCATGCTTCGGTGATTTCTTCGCCGGGGATGGTGATGACTTGTCCTTTCGACAGTCCCGACAGCCCGATGATGACATAATCTTCATAGTTCTTGGCTCCTTCTATTTTGATGTCTGCAATCTCATACTTCTTGGGTTGTCCCGAGTAGAGAATGACCGGTTTTTCATTCTGTTCGCCGGCAGTGGCTGTAGAATCTTGTTGTTCTTGTGCCGCAGTGGTCATTGCGCAGCCGAAGAGGCAGATAAACGCCACGAATAAGGAGAAAATACGATAATGCATTTATAGTAATGATTAAATATGTTTTGGTTTATTTGATTTGTTCACTGGTTTTTCCGAACCGGCGTTCCCGCTTCTGATAGTCGCAGATGGCTTTCCGCAACTCTTCGGCATGGAAGTCGGGCCAATATGTATCGCAAAAGTAGAGTTCGGAGTAGGCGCATTGCCACAACAGATAGTTGCTCAGTCTGATTTCTCCGCCGGTACGTATCAGCAAGTCGGGGTCGGGCATGAAGTTGGTGGCCAGATGCTGCGAAATGAGTTCGTTGTCAATCTGCTCCGGCTGCAGCGTTCCGTCCTTGATCAGGCGGGCTATCTGCCGGGTGGCTTCGGTGATTTCCCATCGTGCCGAATAGCTGAGTGCGAGGACCAGACACATGCCGGTGTTGGCCGATGTATGTTCCACACAGGCTTGTAGCCTTTCCTGCACGTTGGCGGGCAGTTTGGCTATATCGCCGATGATGCGGAAGCTGATGTTGTTCTTCATGAACGTCTCCTCTTCGATGCTCTCGAAAAGCAGGCTCATCAGTGCGGCCACTTCTTCGGAGGGGCGGTTCCAGTTCTCGGTGGAGAAGGTGTACAGCGTCAGGTACTTGATTCCCAGCCGTGCCGCTTCTTCGGCGATGATGTGCACGGTTTCGGCTCCGGCCTGGTGTCCGAAACTGCGTTCGTGTCCGCGCTGTTTGGCCCATCGCCCGTTCCCGTCCATGATAATGGCTACGTGTCGTGGTATCCGGTTTAAATCTATTTGCTCTGTATCTTGCATCTCTCTTGCTTCTTTTGGTGTTTTCCTATTCCTTATATATATGTAATGGAAAAAAGGTGTGCGGCTGGTGCCGCTGTCCGGTTATTGCTGTTTGAATCCCAACCGGTTGAGACGTCCGCGCCAAACTTCGTTCGGTGTGCCGCTCGACTGGCCTATTACCAGCCAGATGAAGTTGTCGTTGTCGACGGCCAGCGAGTAGTTGCCTCGCAGTTCTACGTCCTTCGGCAGCAGGAACATGCTTTCGGTCTTGTACCATGCCAGTCCGGCATCGGACTTGTAGAAGTTTTGCAGCCGTTCGCCCGTGATGTAGAACTGTCCGCCATAATAGATGATGGACGGATAGTAACCGATGTTGGCGGTCAGGCAATAGCTGTCGTACGAAGTTCCGGGATCCATCTGCGCCCAGTTGTGTCCGTCGTACGCCCACGGAATGATTTTCTCTCCGGTGGTTTTGCCCACGATCATGATTTCATCCAGCATGTTGGCTGTCTGGAATTCGGTGGAGTAGATGTTTTCGGTGGGGAATTCTTCGGGTACGGTCGGCGTGTTGCTGTCGATGGCCGGCCAGGCGGTATTGCCTTCCTGTGCTGTGACGAGGTAGGAATTGCCTTCGTGGTCCAGTATACCGATCAGTTGTCCCTGGAAACTGCTTATCAGTGTTTCTACGTTGCCGCTCAGTGCTTCTACAAGGTTCCAGCTGATACCGTCGGTCGAGCGGTAAACGTTGCCATCGCCGGTCGAGGCGTACAAGACGTCTTCGGCATCGGCTTGCGGGCTGACTGTTTCATTGCTGTTCTTGACAAAGGCGGGGATACGGTCGAGTGCGGGAAGTCCCTGTACACTGATCTGCTCCCAGCTGTTGAATGTCTTGGTCGAAGTGCGGTATGCGGTAAGCGATGTACCCTCCAGCACGTATACCAGCAGGTTGTTGTCCAGCGTCACGGCTTTCTGGCGGTTGGCGATGGAGGCGGAGGGGAATCCGGCAATGCGGTCGGTCATGTTGGTCCATTGCAGGGAGTCGGGCTCCTGTTGATGGATGTTGATGCGCAGCGTGTAGTCGCGGGTTGTGAGTCCGTCGGCTGCGTAGATCTTGAACTTCAGGCCTTCGACGGTTGCGGCTCCAGTCAGGTTCTGATAGTTGTTGATGTTCAGTATGGTATCGGGAGCATCCCCTGAAACATGGCTTGTGACATACCCCGTGACGTAGAAAGTATCGATGAGGATACTGTCGATGATGGTGTCGGAGCCTACCGGCAGGGAGTCTATGTTGTAGATTTCTCGTTTGACTTGGTCAATAGTGAATGGATAGTGTTTTCCGTGGATAGTGTCCAGACCGAAGGCATGTACGGTGGCATCGGAACTAACCTCGTATTCGTCGTCCGAGCTGAGGCACGAACTGATGGCTATAGACATGAGCAGAAAACACGCAATAACAGATAAAAATTTTATTCTCATTTCTTTTTCGTACGATAGTGTTTATTTACAAGTTGCAAAAATAGGAACAATTTTTTCTCTAAACAGCTTTATGGAGAAGTTTTATATAAAATTATAGATAATGAGGCCGTTTTTGCCGACCAAAAACTTCTCGATGTAGGCTATTTACAGAGCCTTTCTGCATAGTAATGACGAACGTCGTGCCCGAAATGCTGCACGGTGTCGTAAGAAAAATGACTGTCCATGCGGGGAGCACTG
>NZ_FR882990.1:0-1412 GCF_000435115.1 Bacteroides sp. CAG:633
CACTGAACTTGTATAGCCAAAACGTTAAGTTATACGGTGATGTATACAGCAAGTTCGAACCGGCAGACGAAGAAGAAGAACTCCATCCCGACCGCGTACCTGAAATACAACTGATCAAAAATAATTCTAATGGTACAGTTGTAGCCAAAGGTGAATTCCTCAACGAAGGTAAAATGGATATCGCCTTACAGACCAAGTTCAGCTTGGAAGGAGGACAGTTGACAAATGGTTCTGCTGACGCCGACTACAGAGCTTCTATTACAGTTAACGGTATTGGCAATGTAGGAGAAGATGGTGTACTGTTGATGTCTAAAGGAGCAACATTCACTAACCATGGTGACATCTATAACAAAGGTAACATTGATAACGACAGCGAAGCAGGTACATTTACCAATGAAGCTGATGCTACATTCACTGACTATGTAGGTTCTACATTAAGTGGACATAGAATTATCAACAAAGACAATGCAGAATTCATTTGCGAAGTTAACTCTTTGGTTCGTTATAACAATGCCATTGACTTGGATGGTATCCGTCCGACTACAATTTTACGCTTTGTTTATGGAAAAGACGCCAATATTGGTGATGGAACATTTACTACAACATATACCTTGCAACCCAATAAAGACAATGGTATTTATGTTCCTTACAACGAAAGCAAATTAATGAAGTTTGAATCTGCTATTGATGCAGAAAATACTAACGTATTAACCATAAATAACGCAATCGATGCTGAGAACAAAGCGATTGAGACGAAGATTGGTGATTTGACCGTTAAGAGTGGTAAAATCAATTTAAATCACAATGCCTTGATTATTGATGGAAACTACACTGCAGACGGTGCAGCAAACACTCAATTTAATGTTGGTGTTAAAGAAATTACCGGCAACATAATCCTTACGAAAGTCAACAAAGTTGATGGTTATTCAAACGGAGATGTTTGGTTAGTAGCAGGTAAGACCTTGAATGTTAATGGTGATATTGTAGTAGAGGATGTAGCTGGAACTGTAAGCTTTCAAGAAGGTAGTAATGTAAAAGCTGCAAATATGACTGTTAAAAGTAGCCAGAAAGTTACCTTTGAAAAGAACAACGTTACCGCGCTTGGTGAAAAAGGTATAAATGGTGTGTTGACAAATTGGGGTGAAATCACAATTGTTAACGCAGTAACCGGTTCTGATGTTGCAGCCAAAGTTTGGTGTAACCAACGTGTAGGAAAAGGTACTTATGTCAACAACAGTTATCCTCAATATTGGTAATAAGCCGTAATAGGATATAATTAATACTCATACCCAAGATTGTTTTTACAGTCTTGGGTATTTTTGTATACACACTATCCCAAAATCATTGTTAACTATCAACTTTGCTAAAATCTTTAATAAAGTCCTTATTTTTTCCCAGTTAGGAAAAAATTC
>NZ_FR882991.1:0-13117 GCF_000435115.1 Bacteroides sp. CAG:633
AGGCGTTCGGACATTTGTCGGGTGACTTCCTCTACATACTTATTAATATATGAATAAGATCCAAGCACATTGAAAGCCACGCGCAACACATACTCCTGATTGCGTCGTGGTATCACGTTCTTTGCCTCACGCCGCTGTATGTCCATTACTTCGCTGAGCAAAATGTCGCTGTCGCCTACCTTGACATGCGAGTTCAACAGTTGCCACAGGTCATGAGTGTCGCGACGTGACGACACCAGAGTCACATCGGTACGTGTCTTGTCCCACCAGCCCAGGTCGCGTGTCTGCAATATATCGCCAACGGCCCGATATATCATTTCCGGATTGATACCGAGCATATGCATACGTTCCCAGTTATAGCGCACATAGTATTCATCCTCTTGGTTTTCGTATCCGGGAGTTTCGATGGTTATGTCTACAGCACGGGGATTTTGGGATAACAGGTCACACAAATCCTGTGCATAGCGGTAGAGACGGTCATAGTTGTAACCCGCCATCTCAATGCGGTTGCTGCGATATTGCAGGTTCAGCGAGTTGCTGAAACCGCGCTGGCTCACGCCATATGTACTCCAGTCGGCACCGCCAATACCAATCACACGCCCTATCACACGATTCTCTACCTGATAAGGAGCCGCCGTGCCAAGTGCTTCGGGCGTAAAACGAACCGTAATGATGGCTCCACCACCGTTTACCGAGGTTTCAAAGCGAAGGATGGCCGGCTCTGCCGCAAGCATTTCTTCCAACAGCCGTACCTTTTCGTTCAGTTGTGTTGCCGTACCACCCAGCGGCATCTGTGCACGTATATACAGCTTCATTTCTTCTTCCTCGCGTGGCCACGATACCCCGCCCATGGACTTGGAGAAGACATACGCAGAATAGCCGAAGCCACCAAAATACAACAGTATAAACATACTGTAAAGAACTACACGCCAGCGTGGCCGCAACTGAGAAGGAAAAGAGATATAACGGGCATACATACGGTTCCAACGTATGATGTACCGCCTTCTGCGTGTGCTTTTAGGTGTACAGCCGGCTGTTCTGAAATGCACGGCATCCACCAGTGCCGGCACAAAGGCAATGGCTACAAGCAGTGCCACTGTCAGGTTTATAATCACCACCCATGCGAAATCATACAGATCGTGCCTGAGATTATCTGGAGCGAAGAGAATCACCACCAAAGTTCCTATGGTCGTGAGCAACGCCGCCAATATGGCAAAGAAAGCTTTGCGGTCGCGATAGTAGGCATAATGGTCTATCATGACAATGGATGAGTCGATGACCAGTCCCAACGACACGGTGATACCGGCGATGGAGAATACGTGCAGCCGGAGATTGAATGCGTAATAGCAGACGGCTGCCATGGCCAGACACAGCACCAACGTTGCAGCCACTATGCTGACATAGCGCCATCCCGGGCGCACAAGGAACACGAACAGCAACAGTATGACCAGTGACATAAAGCTGCGCGTAATGAGACGATCCATCTCACCCTGCAGTTCCTCGGACGAATCGTGCTGAAGTTCCAGCTTCACACCTTCCTGCATGTGCGGTTGCATCTCATCGATTTGACTGCGCAATTCACGCGCCAACTTCGTAAGGTTGGCTTGTGCGTTGACGTATATATTCAGACTGACGGTTTCATGCCCATTTATACGGTAGTACGATGAAGGCTCATAATTTTTGTATTCATACCGGGCCAGGTCACCCATGTACACCACCTGCCCTCCGGTGCTCTTTATCGGCATCTGCTCCAACGGACGACGGAATTCGGCTGTGGCCAGGCGCAAGGTGACACGTGCACTGTCGCGCAAAACATCTCCCACAATCTCATTCCGACCGAAGAATGCTTTCAGCCCGTTTTCCATATCATCAGCCGAGAGGCCGCAGGCCTGCAGTAGAAGCGGGTCGTAGGTAATCTCCAGATACTGTCCCGTACCGCCCGAAATGTTCACCCCTCGCACGTCTTCGTTCCGCTGTAAGGCCGGAGCCACATGTTGGCGCACGTAATCCTGCAACTGCATGGCCGTAAGCGGACTGTTGACCGTATAGGACAACAGGTGTACCGTCTCCTCGCGCTGCCGCGAATAGTTCACGATATCTCCTCCCGACAGAGTAGGAGTGCTTACCCCCTCAGGCAAACGTCCACGTATCTGACGTAACAAAGAAGCTATCTCGAAACGTACGGCCGATACGTTAATATCAGGTTTCAAGGTCACCTTGACCCATCCGCTGCCATAACGGGACTCAGATTCTACATTCTCCACACCCCGAACGGCCACCATCAGCCCCTCAATAGGGGCTGTCACTCCCTGTTCCACCACCTTGGCAGATTTGCCCTGCCAGCTATAATTAATCCAAAGGTCGCGCCCTTGACGGGGACGCGGCTTTGACCCCACATCTATCAGCGGAGCGAGAGCGACACCTATGACCAGCAGAATACAGGCCGTAAGAAGTATGGAAAAGTTGCTTGACTTCACTTGATTACATATTTTATTATAACAGATCCTATATCTTGATACTTGTTTACCTCCACCATCTTATGGATATACGACGAATCACACAACACCGAACTGCAATTGAATAACTAATAAATTTGACAAAACTCTCATTTTTCTTTTATTCCTAATCGGTTAATATTGTATGTTACAACATATCATTTTGCTCTTTCTATTTATATATTATTTTGTAAACCAGTGGCACAAAGAACAGGCTGACGAGTGTACCTACCGTCATACCCACGATGAGAGTGAGCGATAAAGGATATTGCAATGCGCTACCCATATCAGCACGCGACAGCAAGGGCAGAATGGCCAGAATGGTGGTGAGCGATGTCATGATGATGGGGCGCAGACGGCGGTGACCAGCACGGACTATCGCGGCAAGCGTAGGTGTGCCGCTTCGGCGCAGACGGTTGATGGTATCTACTTTGAGAATGGAGTCGTTGATGATAATACCCGACATCACCACAAGGCCTATCATAGACATAATGTTAAGCGACTCACCTGCCAGCCACAGCACCAGAAGTACTACGGCCACGTCCACCACCATCTCCGACAGGATGATGAGCGGCTGAACAAGACTCTCAAACTGGGCAGCTAAAATAAAGTATAACAAAGCCAAAGCTACGGTAAGGACAATAAACAATTCCTGCACTAATTTACGGCTGCTGAAATAGTCACCAAAGAAAGTTACCGATACCCCGTCCGTCCCGTTTTTACCATCCACGCTATGCTCTGCAAAGCTTTTTGCCCAAGTCATGATATGGCGTACGGTTGCGTCGTCACAGTCCACATCCACCGGATAATAGTCGCCGTCCGATGCAGCGTACAAGCGTTTGAAATCCTCACCTTCCGCCGTCGCAACCAACAGATGTAACGGTATGCGTACCCCATCCGGTGAAGTCAGCGACGATGCCATCACCTGGTCCCTATCCTTTGCACGGTCCCCAATTATCACTGGCACAATCTCGGCGCCATCGTTGATACTAAAGACCTGTCGGCGTCCCGTCTGTTCGCGCAAGGCAGACAACAGGTTGTCGTATGTCACACCATGAACAGCCATACGCTCCATCAGGGCACGATACTCTATCGTCAGATCCGAAGCAACAGGTTGTATGGTCACATCGGGAAAGGCTGCCCGTAACGAGTCGGTGAAAGCACGTGCCTGTGCCACTGTTGGCCGGCCGCCATTGGCATTCTGCAGATGTATACTCAAACGGCTGTTTTCGTCACCGAACACCATGTCCAGCAAACTACCCACAGGAGTAAAAGTTACTGTTGCACGCGGATAATGTTGTTGCAGATAATTCTCTATGGAACGTTGGGCCTGCAGCCTCCCTTCCTCCGTGTCGTAACGCAAGTAAGCCATAGCTTCCGAAGCCGTTATCTCGGGCGTATGTGCCAGCAGGAATGTCTGTGCCCCCACCATGGTGGTACTGGTGCGAAGTGTCGAATCGGCATGGATCAGCAAGTCTGCCAGACGACGGTCGTTTTCCTGCTCGGAAATACCGAGATTCCAATCAATGGACATCATAGTATCCTCGTGTGGCACATCGGGAAGCCGCTCCTTGCTCAAAGATTCAAACAGAAATACGGCACAGACCAAACACAACGCGAAGCCACCAAGCACCCAACGCGAGTGGCGCAGCGTGAAACCAAGCACAGACGAATAAGACGACATGAATAATTCCGGTTCTTTCGAAGCGTCAGTCATCAGCCGTTTGTAGAACAGGCGGAAGTAAACGGGGATTACCGTTACTGCAACCAGCAGAGAAGCAAACAAAGCTATGCTGACTGCCATGGCCTGGTCGTAAAACAACTCACCTGCCGTACCGCTTAAGAACACAAGCGGAACAAACACCGAGCATGTAGTCAGTACGGACGACAACATAGGCTGAAACACTTCCCTGGCACCCATTACCACAGCCTTGTCCAGCGGCTCGTAACACATACGCTGGCGTATATTGTCTATTACGATGATAGAATTATCCACAATCATGCCCACTCCGAGAATGAGTCCCGACAGACTGATGACATTGAGCGAGATGCCAAGAATATAAAACGAAAGAATCGTAAGGATGAGCGACAGGGGGATGGTAATGATGACAAGCAACGGCAAACGCACACTACGCATGAATACAAACAACACGATGCACGCCAACGCAGCGCCAAGCAAAAGATTTGTCTGCAGGTTGTCCATCGAATATGTGAGCAGGCGTGTCTGGTCGCGTGTCAGATCGAATGAGAGATCGGGATGTCCGGCCCGTAGTTCTGCCAGCAATGCATCCATGCTGGCCTGCAAATCTTCCATCCGCGCCTCCGACTGCTTCACTACAGCCATGGTCACAGCACGCCGTCCGTCGTGCCGCACGATACCGCCTCCGGTAAGCATGCGCTGTTCCACATCGCACAATTCGCCAAGGTGCAACAGGCGGCCTTCGTGCGGCAGAATGATGTCCTTGATGTCATCCACAGTAAGCAGGGCTGCGTCGAAGTGTATGTTGTACCGGTATATACCGTCCACAATGCTGAGCGAAGACAAAGTTATGTTCCTCGCCTTTATGGCCTGCTCGATGTCGGCAGGTTGCAGTCCAAGCGCCTCCATGCGATCAGGGCGCGGCACAAGCACAATCTCCATGCCTGCCATTCCGCTTATATCCACCATGGCCGTCTGCGGCAGTTGCTCTATGCGCTTACGCAACACACTCCGGACAAACGACGAAAGCTGCATGAAACGCATGTCCGTGGCAGTGCTGTCTTTTAAGGACACGTCAAGATAAAAGGCAGGTATGTCCATGGCACTGGCCTTCACCACCTTGGGGCGTTCCATGTCTTTGGGCAGCCACGTCATCGCACGGTCTATCTTCTCGCCCACCTCAATAAACAGAAGGTCCATATCCGCTCCCGGCTCGAAAGTAAGCGTCACCGTGGCTGCATCCATGCGGCTTTCGCTACCGATGTCTTTCAGACCCGACACCTGTGACAATTGTCCGCGCAATATACTTGTGACATTGTTCTCTACCTGGCGCACAGAAGCACCCGGATAGGAAGCATGCACCGTGATCTGTGGTATATCGATGTCGGGCATGAGCGACACAGGAATATAACGTATAGAAAGGATGCCAAGCACAGCCAACGCGAGGACGCACATACTCACGGCTATGGGACGATGTATGAGGTGGGTCAACATAAACGCTTATTCTCTAATGTGCATTTTAAACAATAAAGGTAGTCCATTCTCAATGTCTTCTGTAGTCACGGTCCGTATTGAATGTTCCGCTATATAGTTCAGCCATTTGTTTTTGCTGTCTTCATCCATAAAGGAGAATGCTGCTGCTTCCACATATGCATACAGCCAATTATCACATAAGGATACGACAATAAACGGATAATACAATTCCCGCTGATCCTTATTGACGCGGATATAGTCCCTTCTTCCTTTGTTGTCTATGAACGAAAAATAAAATCCTTTGGAATCCTGATAATATACAAACCAGCCATTATTCTTGCATGGATACACTTTTACATGGTTTACTATATTGTCCGTGGAAAGCAGAGCTTTGATAAATTTGTCTTGAGACAAAGACGATGTAGCAGAAATAAAGTCGGTTACAGCCTTCTCGTTCTGTATATTCATGCGTATGGCTGGAGTGATTCTGTTTTCCGACACTTTGTATATGATATCGCATAATGGATAAGTAAACATAGCTTCCGTCTGTGATACGTTCACAAAATTTCCTGCCACATATTCATGCGGTTCGGTATACGGGAAAGCGGTACCCGCAACAGCATTCCCTGCACTGTATATGACCAAACGATACACGGCATTAGGTCTGTAACCGGAAAAACCGCCTAACACGACTCCATTACCCAACACACAAAAACTTTGCGGGGCACCGTCAGGGAAACTTCTTTTATAAGTAAGCCTGCCTTTAAAGTCATAAGTCAAGATACATCCGGCTCCTTTGTCTTTAATGTATATGCTGTCTTCCGACATGTACATGCCACCAAAATCAATGTACTCATTAGGACCATGCCCCATTGCGCCTATTGTAGCAAGATAACACCCCTGCTCATCGAACAGACAGACTTGACGACCATCGGCTATCACTAACGTATCATTGTGAGAGGCTACTTGCGCGATTTGCCCAAGCATGTGACTCTCGCTTTCACGCAAAGGCAAAATCACTACCGAATCCGTTTCTGTAGAAATGAAACATTCATTTGACATCGTGTGTTCTTTAGGCCACTCGGTTATGGAATCCACGGTCTCTGCCACAATAGAAGCCTCAGCCGGCATTATCGTTGCATTCCGCTTATTTTGAGAACAACTCATAACGCAAGTAGCCAGAAGTAAGCAATAAACAAATTTTATATTCATATGATTAAAAAAGAAATTCTAACATGTTCAAAACTATTCCCTGATTCTCACAGGAGTATTGTCGGCAAGGTTCAGGTTACCGCTGGTGATTACAACGTCGCCCTCGTGCAGGGTCGTTTCCTTGCGGGCACAGCCTGTAATGGCATGACCGGTGATATTGGATGCCACTATGTCAACATAGGTCCATCGGGCGTGCCCGTTGTCGTACAGAAAAATGACGTTGTAACCGTCGCGTTCCACTACGGCATCCTTAGGCACAACAAACATGCGTGGAACCTTACGCTCCACCACTACGCGTACATTCATGCCATCCACAAAACCATTGTGTCCGGGAATCTGGGCCGTAACCTTGACAAGGCCTTTTTCGCTCACCGTGGGATTAACGCTGACGATATTACCTGCGACCATAAGGCTGTCATCCGTAAAAGGCGTTACCCGCACACGATGCCCCGTGGACACGATGGGCAGTTCAGCCTCCAGCACATTGAATTCCACGCCAAACGATCTATCGTCAATAATGTTGCAGAACTTCTCGGCACGCTGGTGCAGGTGTGCCTCCAGATCGGCTATGCGTCCGCTGACAGGTGCCGTCAGACGACAGTCGTTAAGGTTGCGGCGTGCCGTCTGCAACTGGTATTGGGCAGCATAATGTCCTGACGTAACCTCGGCACGGCGCAGAATGTCAGTCGGAACATCACTCCGTGGATTAAGATCGCTGTCCACGTCATACCCCAATTGCAGAAGTTTATCAGCCAGGTCAACACGTGTTTTCTCCAAATCGCGTTCGGCACGTTCCACTTCGCGCAAATAATCGGTCTCGTCCGTCACGGCAAGCAGCGTACCTTGTTCCACCCACTGCCCCTCACGCACAAGGATGGAGGTAACCAGATCGCTGTGACGCGGCACAAGCATGGATTTTACGGCAGCACGCAGACGTCCGTTGCACACCAGCTCACGGTTGAAGTCGGTAAGGCGAAGTGTCATGGTATCCACATAATTTTCGGTTTGCTCTGCCTGCATGCGCATGGCAGCATTTTCTTTGCTCTCCTTCCCCCCATTACACGACGCCAGAAGAAGTAGCGACAATATTGGAATCAGGTTTCTGTTCATCTTACAAGTTGTTCAAAGTCGGTCGTTATTTCAATGTTGTTGATATAGTTCCACAGTGTACAGCGCTGTATATTATAATAGTTGTTCCAGTAGGTCTGTAACTGACTGATATATTGAGCACGCGCTGCCTCCTTTTCCTGAAGGGCAGTATTCAGTTCAGTCACACTGATACTGCCAGTCTCAAAGCGCTGTAGGCTGAGCGTATAACGTTCATCGGCAATCTCCTCGGCACGGGCAGCTTCGCGACACTGCTCGCTCTGCAGATTAAATTGCATCACCAAGCGTTTCAGTTCCTGCCGATAATTCAGGTCATCCTGCTCTATCTGAGTTTTCACCAAGTCGAGGTTTGCCTGAGCGATGCGAATACGTCCCTTGCTCATACCCCAGTCAAAGATCGGTAAAGAGAGCGATAGCCCCACTATTTCATTGTCCTGCAAGCGATTGTATGCCGCGCCAATGCGGTCGGCCGTATTGCGCAACCCCAGTTCGCTATGTAGCGAAACCTGTATGCCGCGCTGCGACTTGGCTTGTGCCAGGTTGCGTTGCGATTCTATAAGACTGAGTTTCTGCGTCATGGGGTGGGTAGAGGATAGCATGGCCCGCTGCATCACTTCGTTCTCGTCAAGCATAATATCCGGCACATTGTCGGGCACCAACAATTCCACCTCATCCCAACGCATAGCCTGCAGATAGGTGAACAGTTGGAAACGTGCATCGTCAAGCGTTAACTGATTACGTTTAAGGGCCACACGGGCATTGACAGCCGAGAGCTCTAATTGCAACAGCTCGTTTTTGGTCACTGTGCCAAGGGCAGAACGTCGTTGCAGCTGCTCGTACAGACGCCCCCGTTCCTCCGCCGTAGCAACAGCCTGCTTATAGTCCGACTGGGCAGTCAGCACCGAGAAGTAAAGGTTTGTAACCATAACAGCTATCCCCTGCAAAGCCTCCAGATACTGCCGTTTGGCACGTTCGTAAGCCACCGGTTCCGATTTACGGCGCCATTTTAGTGAGTTGTATGTGCGTAGCGGCTGGTCGTAGGTAAGGCGAAGCGGCTGAGTATTGTATGTACGTTGGTCGTAAGTGAACTGGTCCAACCGGTAGAGATACGACTGTAACGATACGGTACCACCCGTAGCCGCAATGTTCTGACTGACAGACAGCGTGAGCGAGTTAGTGAGCGAATTGTTCTCTACGTAATTGATACGTCCGTCCTCATAGTTGCGCACGCTGGTGATGGAGCGGTCATAGTTGAACAGCAAACCGCTCAGTGATGCCGACGGCAATAGCTCGGCACGATACGAACGATAGGTCCAATAACTGCCCAGAAAGGTGAAACGTGCCATCTGCGCATCAAGCGAGTGCTGCTGTGCCAAGTATATGGCATCGGACAAAGAAAGCAATCTGGAAGCACTTGCCGCACTGTGCAACCCAACCGCCAACAATATTAACAATAGCGTTTTCATGGTTAAACTCAATATCAAAGAGTGAACAACGTATATCACTTCGCATGATACATCACGATTGCATAGTCATAATCCTCTTCGGAAGGAACGCTGATATATTCTTGAATTTTGTTCTTCAACTTGCCATCATAACGCTCCATTTCAATCACTCCGATTAAAGCATCTCCTGTCGAAGACAAGATGTTTACTAACGGAAAAGCCTCTGCATCCTCGTTATACCGATACATACGCCTGAAGCATTCGTTACTATTTTTATCTACTACGACATACTCTAAATTAGAAAATGTCAGAAGCAGATAATTTTTGGTTTCAAATATATTGTTAAAGCCTACAAAATCGTCCATATGATCGGCATAAGTCATAATGCTGAAGTTGGTCATACCCTGCAAATCAGAATCAGTCAAGACATTCTTTGCGGTCTGGAATCTGAGAGCATGCTCCTTTGTACTCTTGATTACATCCGAAAATGGGAGAATGTAACGGATGTTACCAGCATAATCACTAAATGAATGCATGCCAACAGCCTCTTTTGTTCCATCCGTTTGGAGCGGTGTTTTTTCTACAACATCAACTTGATTGGTTGAAGTATTCCAACGTGTATAAACTGCATTCTGATCATTAAAAATATAATTTGCCATAAAAAGAAGCCCCTTCTCCTCAAATACCGCATCCTCCACATTCGCGAGCGTTCCTTGAGGCGCTTCTTGCTCGGAAACAAAAGTACCATCCAAAGTATAGGTCATCATTGTATTTTTAAACGAATCCAACAGCCAAACAGTGTCATTGAAAACGGCAAAAGTCGCTATGTTGATGTATTCGCCATGACCATGTCCCCGTTCTCCAATGAAACAGATGAAATCGCCGGATGCCCCATAACAGAACAACCTGTTATTATCCAGCATATAGAATTTGTCCTTATAACAAACAATCTTTCGGGGACCTGTCAATATCGCTTCAGGATTGCGTTTCAATGGTATTACTTCAATTTTATCCACAAACGATGACAGCGGTGCATTTTCTTCACTATAATTGTCATCAAACCCATTTATCACCACTTCATTACATGCCCGTTCCTTGGCACAAGAGGTGATTAGAAAGAAGAGAGCTAAAGCAAGTATTTTTCTCATAATCAAAAATGTTTTTATAATAGTTTTATCTGCCGTGACGAAAGGTCAAAGAATAATCGTCAACATCATTTCAAAAAGTGTATGACTAATGTTTGGGCACTATTTCGTAAACGATGATATAGGGATTAGGGTTGTTGTAATCCACTTGCCCGACGTTCTGTCGAAACCTTTTCAGTTCTTCCGGATACTTCTTGTCAAAGTCGTTATTTTCATTCTTGCCACGAAACAAGTCGTGTATTTCCTTAGCCTCAGTGGCACAGATAATCAAGTCTTTAGTAGTGCCGATCACATTACCAAAAGCTGCTGGAAACAAATCCTTTACTCCATCACGCAAAGATATGCACAATGTCTTTTGAGCATTTTTGTCATACACCAAAGCATACTCCTGACCTTGCAACATAAAATAGACGAATAGATAACGTGCAGTCTCTTGCACACGCTGAAATCGTTTTACGTATTTTGCATCCAACTGCATTTGTTTTATGGGATCATTAACAGCAAACTTTTCTGATTCCGGATACGAAAGATCCCCTAAATCAATGTCGTAAGCTACGGAGAACTTTCCTTTAGTGCAACGATATATCCTGTAATCAGATTCGGCTATCATACTTACTTCATCGTTATTGTTTGAAAAGACAGCGACATCCTTGTTGTAACGGCTTTCCGCTTCAGGATTTATTTCTACATCTTCACCTACTATTTCCATCTGTTCATTCAACATGAAGAAATTGTACGAATGAGCAGGGTCTTCCGTATAATTACCCATGTATCCGATGTATCCCTGCGCTGTCTTTTCCATAGAACAGAATCTTTTAGGAACAGAAAGGGTTCTTAGAAGATTCTTTCCTTCCAGATCAAAAACCAGCAACTTTTGCCCTTCACGACTTAAAAGATACAGTTCCTGCTTCGCTTGGTCTATAAAGATGTCACTCAAATCGATATACTCATTGTATGCATGCCCTTTACGGTCTATTTCTGAAACGAGTTTTCCTTTGTCGTCCAAAATAAGGACCTTCATTTGAGTTTCATCCATGATGTAGTATAAAGACTTAAATACCAATACTTTCCTTATATTCCCAACCATTATATCGGACTCTGGCTGAAAAATGGAATAAAGCTCAAGAAAATCTATTTGAGTTGGTGACACAGCATCATTTATATCTTTCAGTAAAATCTTACTCTGATTAGAGGGGGAAGTACAGGATGTCAGCGCAAGCACTATAAATATCAATAAATATATTGATCTATTCATATTCAGATAACCTGCTTTGGGATTCATAAATTGATTGTTTCTAATTAACTCAAATGACATAAAATGGATAGCAGTAAAAAGGCTTTTTACTAAATTAGTCGTGTTAATGATCTTCATATGTCTTAATTTTAGGTTTAATAGTTTCAAAGTTCTGAAAAGGCCTCCAAACAGCCAAGAAAATGAGCGTGCAAAAACGTGCATTTTGCTTCGCTGTGTGCAAAAAGTGTGCAAACAGCCGTCAAACAGCCTACAGCGACCTCACAAACTCGTCCCACGCCTGCGGAGAAGACTCGGGCAACGAGAACTTCACACTGAGGCGACGGCGGATACTGGTCACGGCCGTAGGAGTCAGATGGAGGAAAGCGGCTATCGACTTGATGGAGAAGTCGGCACGTATCAGCAGGCTGACGCGGAGCTCCTGGCGGCTGACACGAACAGGGCCTGTCGTCAGCTTGCGCAGGAAGCCGTCGAGCAACTGGTCGGCCTCGGTCTCCAACTGTTGCCAGTCGTCTTCGGTGACGGGCGCGGCTGTCGTTTCCTTTTTGCGGAAAAGCAGGCAGGCATCCGAAACGGAAAAGCGTTGTTTCATCAGACGGCGGCGCTGTTCTTCCTCTTCCAGACAGCGCAAGGTGTGTGCCAACAGCTGTTTTTCGTCAGTCAGTTGCCGGCAACGGCTTTCGCTGTCGGTCAGCTGATGGGAAGCCGACTGAAGCTGTTCTTCCAGCAGACTGATACGTCGGCGCGTATCTTCCTGGTACTGAATGCTGTTGCGATAGGCCTCGGCCTGCAACTGCTCAGCCACCTGCAGACGCAGACGCATGACCTTGCGCCGATGCAGATAATAGAGCGTACCGCCACACGCAAACAGGACAAACACCACCAAGGCAACTGCTCGGCCACCTGCAGACGCAGACGCATAACTTTGCGCCGATGCAAATAATAGAGTGTACCACCACACGCAAACAGGACAAACACCACCAAGATGGCGACATTCGTTTGACGCTGACGCAGGTTCTGAAGCTTCAAACGCTGATTCTCCTGTTCACGGAGCTGGTAATTGTAATGCGAATGAGCGCTTCGGACTTCATCCGTTTTAGTCAACTTACGGATGGAATCACCCAGCAATAATGCCTGATAAAGATATTGGGCAGCAGGAACCGTTTTTCCCTGCGATAAAGCGATGGAAGCTAAACCCCTGTTAGCCATTTCCTTGACATCCAATGAGCCATACAATAATAATTTATTATAGTAACATTCTGCAGAATCTTTTTCATTAATAAAATGAT
>NZ_FR882992.1:0-42031 GCF_000435115.1 Bacteroides sp. CAG:633
AAGGGGATACCCTAAAATTGGAAGTTTACTGATAGATTGAGCTTTACTTACTTTTTCTATTAAAGATAGAAGCTTTGTTCTTGTTTCAATATTTAAATCTCCTAGGATAGTATGTAAGTCAGCTTTTTCTTCTTTAATAATTAGCGAATAAGCTTTTATTCGGATTAAAGACATGATACATAAAAGTCTATCGCCCCATACCGGAGGATTTAGAAGTGGATTATGCTTATTGATTATAGAATAAATAGGATAATCATACCAATTAAAGATGTTTTCGCAATCAGCTATTTTAGCATATTGTTTCAATGAGTCGAATATATTCATAAAAATGATGTTTCTAATTTATTGTTCGTAAAGGTACAATATTTTATTGTGCAATGAAATTAATGAGTTGAAATCAAAACCACAAATGGGACTGCGTTAATCTTTTATGCTTTAGTTGTAATCGCATCGTTTGTAAATATAAAAGCTTCACCATTCAATAGCGAATAGTGGAGCTTTTAGGGCTAAAGTGTATACTTGTTAATATAATATCTCGTGATTGTGAATATAGTGATATTCTTATTCTACCACTTTTTTGGGGGAAGCGGATATTTTATTTTCAAAAATCTCTTCTCTTTTGGGTCTTTGACGGATTTATAATGACAGTTATATTGATTCACTTAACCTTAATTTATACAGTATCGATTTAATTCTGAATAGTAGTTAAGATTCCATCATCAAAATATAAGTAGGAGTTGGTTTTATATACCCATTGTTCAGTCTCTTTTCCATTTAGTACAGTTCTGTTCTTGGAATCTGGTTCACCCCATGCTTCTATGCACATTTTATCAGTCATTCCTATTTTTACTTTCTTCTTTATAATAAGTAATGCGTACTCTAAACCATATTTTTCTACTATAGAGTTTTTCCATTTTTCAAATTCGTTTTTATCCATAAAACAAGAGAAAAAAGCAGCATTTGTTTCTCCTTTAGTTAAAAATCTATTTCTTATGCGTGCTTTTATTTCATTTCCATCAGAATTTGTAAGAATGGCATACAATTGCATTGTTACTTCATCATCTACAAGCTGTATATCTGTACATTGCCATTCGCTCTTATCTCGTAGGTTGATTATTTGCTTTGTTTTTGTGTCAATAGCAGAATGATCAAGTGATGGTTCTGTAATAAATTGGCAACCTTTCCCTTTTGCTCTTCCTGTGTATATAAATGCTTTTCCTATATATTTTTGTTTAAGTTTCTCGTAATATCCAACAAGTAAAGCATCATCCAATGAATAATATGCCACTTCCCATTTACTTTTTTTCCCATCTTCATTTCTCAGTTTGAATATAACTTTATCTAGTTTATACATTCCTGTGTAACTTTCGTCTAAATTAAATTCAAATCCATCAATGGTATAGTACTTTCCTCTAAGTCTGTCATTCTTTGTATCGCTACTTCCCCATTTTTTATGAAAGCTAAGCTGCTTTTGGGTAAAAGGTAAAATATATATACTTTGCCCTATGAATTGTCTGAACTGTCCATTGATGTTAGTTAAAGCGGTTTCCTCTGTCTGATATTCATTTGCTATTATGTCATAGTTCAAATTAAAATTCGATAAACTGTCATATTTTTCAATTTGTTGCGTTGGTTTTGTATTAACTTCCGTTCTAATACTAATCTGGGCATTAGAATATGTACAACTTCCCCAAAAGGCAATAAATGCTATTAGTGAATTTCTCATATATGTTACTATTATTTAGTTATGATTATATGCTATATAAAATAAGCGTGAACCGCATGCCACACTCTTACTTGAAGGTCGTAGGAAACCCTGAATACAGATGCAACAATAGCAGCCCACGCTATATGCGTGAGAACCACTATGCTATCCTTGTATTCAGATTGAAAATTTCCTACGTTTTCAAGTACAAGATAAGCATAACGCTTCTTCTAATTCTAACATGTCTTGGAAAGAGTTTCCTCAATCCATTGGCAAAGATACATAATTTAATTGATAATCGGGAATATAGAGTCACAAACTATCAAGTTACATCTTAATTCCTCTACTTTTCTTTCTGTTACGACAGTCTTGTTCCATATCTAAGCCTGTGTCATTGCTCCCTGAACCAGTCGGCAATCGGCTTCCTGTTTATTGTCAGGTTCAGTCTGCTTTCATTGTCAGGGTCATTCTCCACCCTTAAAATATCATCCTTTATGTCAAAGTTCCGCCTGTGTTGTTCCGAATAGATTTTACCGCTACATTTCAGGACTTCTTTTTTGACTATAAGACTTTCAGTCATTTCTTTAGTGAGTCCCAGCATGGTACAGAACTTTTCCATGCATAACATTTCCCTGAACATCGGGAACCACCTGAAAGCCTTGCCTATGATTCAGGCAAGCCGTGACAGCTCTTTTCCCTTTATGTCAAGTTCCTGCCTGTGCATTTCCTTGAGATTGTGGATTTGCGTATCATGTTGTTTCTGCATCTGCTGTATCTGGCTCTGCAATTTTTCAATATTGGTGTCCCGCTTTGAAATTTTGCCTTGCAGTTTTTCGTTGGCATGTTCCAGCTCTTTCAGTTTTCCACTTCTGAAAAGAGAAGCAACTCCGCTTGTTATGGCTGTCGCTGCAGTGGTGGCTGTCTTCCTGAGCTTGTCTGTGCGTATCTTCAATTTTACTTGTCTGAGTTCTTGCCCGGCAAGATTTACCTGTTGTTCCGTATGCCGTTTTGCAGCGTTTATGTGTTGCAGTTCGGCTTTCTGCTTCTCAATAATAAAATCGTTTCGTTCCAGATGCTTTTTGCCAGTAACTGCCTTTGATTGCTCACGTGGAAAGGCCGAACAATTTCGAGCAGAAATACGGAGAATGACATTCTGTTTTCAGGCACATTTCTACGAATTTCATACACAACATATTGTCTGAAAAATAAAAAACAGTACTTTTGTTTCCGGCAGCGCGTTTCACGGCATGGTGCCGAGTATGCAGAATGCTTGAGAAGCGCAAATTTGAAATCGGATAGTTTATGAAAAAGAGAAGTTTGAAAAGGTGCATACAGGTTGTAACCTGTGTGTGCGGACTGTTCAGTACATGTATGACATGGGCCGGAGAAGACACGACAAGGTTGGCTTTGCATTACAATCGTCCGGCAGAGTATTTTGAAGAAGCATTGGTGATAGGCAACGGCACGATGGGGGCCATCGTGTATGGAGGTACGGAACGCGATGTCATTTCGCTGAACGACCTGACACTGTGGACGGGGGAGCCCGACCGCAAGGTGACCAGTCCCGATGCCTATAAAGCCATTCCGGAAATACACCGTTTGCTCGATGCCGGGGATTACCGTGGTGCCGACCGCGAGCAACGCAAGGTGCAGGGCCATTACAGCGAGAACTACCAACCCTTAGGATGCCTGACTGTCACCTACCTGGATGTGCCGGCACAGATTTCAGCCTACAGTCGCTCGCTCGATATAGCTAATGCCGTGGCCGAAACCCGCTACCTGCGCGACGGTCAGCCTTTTTCATGCGATTATTTTGCTTCGGCGCCCGACTCGGTCATTGTGTTGCGCCTCCGGTCGGAAAGCCCGCAGGGCATCCGGGCATTGCTGTCGTTCGACTCGCAGTTGCCTCACGCTACATCGGCCAATGGAAATGAGATTTCGGCCGAAGGCTATGCCGCTTACCATTCTTATCCCGTGTATTTTGGCCAGGTGAAAAATAAACACTTGTACGACCCCGAACGGGGCACACGCTTCCGTACGCTTGTCAGGGTACTGACTCCGGACGGAGAGGTGAAGAGTTTCCCTTCGGGTGAACTGAAGATTGAAGGTGCACGCGAGGCAGTAGTGCTGATTGCCAACGTCACCAGTTTCAACGGTTTCGACAAAGACCCTGCACGCGAAGGCCGCGACTACAGCAATCAGGTGGAGCGACGGATGTCGCTGGCTGCCACCAAGACTTACGACGAGTTGCGGACCAACCATATCGCCGACTACCGTCACTTCTTCGACCGTGTGAAGCTGAACCTGGGACAGACGGCACCCGAAATCGCCGCCCTGCCTACCGACGAACAGTTGCGCCGCTATACGGACGAGAAACAGTACAACCCCGAACTGGAGGCACTGTACTTCCAGTTCGGACGCTATCTGCTGATCTCCTGCTCGCGTACACCCGGTGTGCCTGCCAACCTGCAAGGCTTATGGAACGAGCAACTGCTTCCGCCCTGGAGCTGCAACTATACCAGCAATATCAACCTGGAGGAGAATTACTGGGCTGCCGAGACGGCCAACCTTAGCGAGATGCACCGTCCGCTGATGGACTTCATTGCCAACCTCAGCCAGACGGGAACGGAGACCGCGAAAGCTTATTACGGAGTGGACAGAGGTTGGTGCCTGGGACAGAATACCGACATCTGGGCCATGACCTGTCCCGTGGGTCTGCACGTAGGCGACCCGTCGTGGGCCTGTTGGACCATGGGGGGCGCATGGCTGTCGACGCACATCTGGGAACGTTATCTCTTCACTCAGGATAAAGACTTCCTGAAACAATATTATCCGGCACTGAAGGGGGCCGCCGAATTCTGCATGAACTGGCTGATCGAGAAAGACGGCAAGCTGCTGACCTCGCCTGGGACCTCGCCCGAAAACAAGTTTGTCACGCCCGACGGATACGTGGGAGCCACATCATACGGTTGTACGGCCGACCTGGCCATGACGCGCGAGTGTCTGACTGACGCCATCAAGGCTGCTGCCGTGCTGAACACAGACAAGGACTTCCGCCGCCAAGCCGAGCAGACCTTGGCACGCTTGTGGCCTTACAAGGTGGGCCGCGACGGCAATCTGCAGGAGTGGTTCCACGACTGGCCCGACCAGGATCCCCGACACCGTCATCAGTCCCACCTGTTCGGACTGTATCCGGGGCATCACCTTTCGGTGGAGCAGACGCCCGAACTGGCGCGTGCCTGTGCCCGTACCCTCGAAATCAAGGGCGACGAAACGACCGGCTGGAGTACCGGCTGGCGTGTCAACCTGTACGCCCGCCTGCAGGATGGCGAGGGAGCTTACCGCATCTACCGCCGCTTGCTCCGTCTGGTGACTCCCGACGGTTACAAAGGCAAGGACGCCCGTCGTGGTGGCGGCACCTATCCCAATCTGCTGGATGCCCATTCGCCTTTCCAGATTGACGGCAACTTCGGTGGCTGCGCCGGGGTTATCGAGATGCTGATGCAGTCGTCCGAATCGTCCATAACCCTGCTGCCTGCCGTACCCGCGCAGTGGAAAGACGGTAGCGTACAGGGCATCTGTGCCCGTGGTGGCTTCGTGGTCGATATGACCTGGAAGGATGGCAAGGTGACTGCCCTGAGCATCCAGTCGAGAAAGGGCGGTAAGACCCGTGTCTGCTTCAACGGGAAGTCGGTGAAAGTCAACTTGAAGGCCGGCGAAAAACGGCAATTGCTGTAACGCGACCTGCACCGGACGCATCTTGATGGAATAAGTATTTATGGACTTCTTAAACAATGTAGTAATCAGATGAACAAGAAATTAGTGTCTGGTCTCCTCTCTTTTGTGACCTTGTTTGGTGGCATGGGATTGACCAGTTGCTCCGACGAGGACGGGGGCTGGCCTTACTCCGTGTCCGAAGAAACGTATTACGCCAATCGCTTCGGCAAGGATGTGATGAATATGTATTATCTGTGGAATGCCGAGATAGCCGACGACCTGGCAGGCTGGGATGCCGAAACCAACACCGACCCCATCGGCACGGTCGACCGCATCCGCTATCACGACAGCAATGGCTACATCGACAAGTGGACCATGATGACCGACGACATGAGTTCGTTTGTCAGCTCCGTTGGCGGAGTGTCCACCACTTTCGGGTGGAGCCTGACCGTTTACTTGGTTAATCAAGAGACGAAGCAGTGTGCTGCCGTGGTCAATTTTGTGCATGACGATACCCCTGCGGCACGGGCCGGACTGAAGCGCGGCGACATTCTGTTGAGCATCGACGGTCAGCCGCTGACGACGGACAATTACCTGAATCTGTATTACAACACGAGCCTGAGCACCTCGCTGGGTCGCTACAATGCCGCCGACAATACGATTTACGACGTGGGGAAGACGGTGGAGCTGACGGCTGTGAACATGTACGAAGACCCCGTGCTGTGCGACTCCGTCTACGAATTCAATGGGAAGAAGGTGGGCTATCTGGCTTATTCGGCCTTCGACCTGACTTCCATCAGCAAGCTGATAGCGGTGTGCAAGGACTTCAAGGCCGCAGGCGTTCGCGAGCTGGTGCTCGACCTGCGCTACAACGGAGGCGGCTATGTGCTGACCGAGAATGTGCTGGCTTCCATGCTGGCTCCGCAGCAGGCGGTGGCATCGGGGCAGGTGTTCGAGCGCGAGGTGTACAACAACTATCTGACAGAATACCTGCAGAAGCAGGGTGCCAGCATGGAGACGTGCTTCGCGACCGACTACACGTATCAGAACGGTGATGAGGTGATGAATGTCAGCACGCAGGATGCCAACATCGGACTGGAGAAGATTTATGCCCTGATAGGAACAGGCTCGGCGTCAGCCTCCGAGGCGCTGTTGGGGGGACTGATGCCTTACATGGATGTACGGCTCATCGGCGAGCAGTCGTCGGGCAAGTATTGCACGGGAATGATGCTGGCTGCCGAAGATGCTTACAACGAGGTGCCCGAAGCGATACGCAACTGGGGACTGTATGTGATGATCAGCATCTACCAGAATGCCGCCGGCGAGACGCCCTGCATGCCCGACGGGCTGAGGCCCGACGTGGGTGTGGACGACGAACCGATGCTGGCCTATGCGCTGGGCGACGTAAACGAGCCATTGCTGCGCCAGGCACTGACCGAAGCCGGTCGCGCGTACGACGATGCTCCGTCGGCTGTGCAGACCCGCAGTCTGACTTCGCGCTACGTGCAGTTGCCCGGCGTGCAGAAGCCTGTCTTTGGCAAGCGCATACAGCAACCGGTGTCTGTCGGGCCGGTTGTCCGGTAAAGGAGCTGGGGTTTACAACGTCGTGTTCGTCATTATTGACATCGTGACGGGTCACCCCCTCACTATACGACCGAGGTACCCTAAGTATACGACTGAGGGTACCTAAGTATACGACCGAGATGGCCTAAGTATACGACTGTGATAGGCAAAACTCAAACCTTTCGTAATCAGCCGTTTACGAAAATGGTGCGAATGGCTATGGAAGTTTACAAAACCGTTCCCTTTCCGGCCTCTCGCCGCAGGGTTACAACTGCTGCAATTCTCTGACCAGCGAGTCGCATACCAGTGTAAATGCCGCCTTGTTCTCGGGGCTGATGGGCTTCTTGGGTTGCGACTTGATGGTGAGCGGATTGATGGGCTTTCCGTTTTCGTGTACGCGGAAGTCCAGATGAGGCCCGGTAGCCAGTCCCGTGGCTCCTACGTACCCGATGACTTCCTTCTGTGCCACCTGCGACCCTACCTGGATGCCTTTGGCAAAGCGTGACAGGTGCATGTAGGTACTGACGTAGACGCCGTTGTGCTTTATCTTCAGGTAGTTTCCTCCACCTCCGGCCTCATATCCCTTGGCTATCACCTTTCCGCTGCCGATGGCATAGACCGGCGTGCCCGTAGGTGCGGCATAGTCGACGCCGTGGTGTGCCCTGTAGCGTTTCAGCACCGGGTGGAAACGGCTGTTCGAGAAGCGCGACGAGATGCGATAGAAGTCGAGCGGGGCCTTCAGGAAAGCACCTTCGAGGCTGTTGCCCCGTTCGTTGTAGTAGAGTTCCTCGCCGTCCTGCACGAAGGGGATAGCGTAGTACAGGCTGTCTTCGTGTACGAACGAGGCGGCCAGAATGTGAAAGTTTTCCAGACTGTTGCCGTCGACGTACTCCTGTTCGTAGATGACGCGGAACTCGTCCTGCTTTTGCAGTCCGAAGAAGTCGATGGTCCAGCCGAAGATATCGGACAGCTTCATGGCCAGCTGGGGCGAGGTGTTGCTTTGCTGCATGGCTACCCAAAGCGACGATTCCACCTGGCCTTTCACCTCCTGCCGTTTCCATTCCGAGGGATTCTCGCCGCGGCGCACACTGTATTCGTCGCGCAGGTCGAAGACGATGTACGTTTTCGGACTCTCTTCGTAGACGAAGAAGCGTGTGCGTGGCAGGCTGTCCTTGGTGGTGAACACGGCATAGGCCTGTCCGCTCTTCACCTTGCGGGCGTCGAATGTGCCCTTGGCCCGTTCGTTCAGGCGGTGTACGTCGTTCACCGACAGGCCGTGGCGTTGCAGGATGGACGACAGGTTCTGGCGGTCCTCGACGATGCCGTAATTCACGTTGTAGCGGTCGGTCGGGATGCCATATTTATAAGTGATGGCCTCCACTTCGGCCGAGTCGGTCATTTCCACTTCGTCCAGCATGTCGGCCGGTCGGTCTTTCCTGACGAGGTGCGTAATGCCCCATGTAGCTGCCAGCACAAGGAGGATACCACCTATTATATAGTATATTCTTTTCTTGCCTCTCATACGTGTTTCGTTGTTTTAGAGGGGGCAAAAGTACAAAAATAGTGCTGATATACAAATCCTTTTGGGTGGTCAATTCCTGAGGCGCTTCGAATTTCGAGGGGAGATTGGCGGTGCGGATGGGCCGGTATGTTACGGTTTGCAGGCGCCGATTGTACAGAACGACGCGGAAGCTTGGGAAGAGCTTCCACGACGATCCATGTAATCGGCGCCTGTGTGGAGGGTATATACCGAACCCTGCCCACCCCTGTGCAGATGTTTGGGCTGCGGAGCAGGGTTGGGCAGGGGAGGGGCGTTATTCGATGATGGGTACGTCGATGTTTTCGTTGTCTTCCTTCCAGTCTTCCATCGTGAAGTCGCCGGACACGTCGCCTGTGAAGATGTCGCCTACCGTCAGGTTCAGGGTCAGTTTGGTATTGGCCACAAGCGGCGATTTCAGTGTCTGCTTGAAGTGTTTTACCGTACCGTTCTTTAGCTTGATGCTCATCTGAAACTCCGGATTGCCGTACGAGGGGAACAACATGACCGTTCCGTTGGTCATTTCGGTACCGTCAACCGACCGCACCAGTGGGAAAGCTACCGTACATGCGTCGCCTTGAGGCTGTCCCGTATAAAAGTCCAGTTCGCGGGCAATGCCGGTGATGCCTATCACAACGCTCTCTATGTTAGACGAAAGTGCAGAGCCTTCCTGGTTCTTGACGCTGACTTTGATTCCGGCAACTACACGTTGCAAGGATGCTACGAGTTCGTCTGTTCCTATATTGACATTCTGCACGGCGTGTACAAGGTCGTATACGGGGTAGTACGTCGTATCGTTGCTCATCTTCAACAGGCTGAAAGCTTGTTGTGACAGGTCTCCGCCGATGCTGTACGAAGGCTCTCTGACTGCCGGATTCGAATAGATGGGCTCTTCGTATTTGGGAGTTCCCCAATATATCATATTGTAGTCACCCATAGGCAACAGGAGTTCACGGTTGCTGGACGATTCGTAAAATTCGCCGTCCTTTACCATATAGTATCCGTAGAAAGGAGTCAGTCGGTGGTTTACGTAGTTGCCAAAATAGATCGAGCTTTCTGGTTGACATGGCATGACGGTCAGTACACCGGTGAACGGACTTTCGCCACTGGCTGTCGATACTCTCATGTGCAGTGCGGGTGTTGCCAGTTGAAGGTCTTCCTGAGGGATGGATGTTTCGTCGTCCGAGCAGCTGGTTGCTAATGCGGCAACCAGTGCGAGTAATGCTAATTTTTTCATTTCTTGTTAAGTTTTTAGGTTGTTCTTACATAGAAACGTTTGTGCTGTGGAATAGTTCTGGGTTTAGGAAAAAATATTTTTGATCTGTGTTTTGCTTTGTCCCCATTTCCTACCTGTGGTAATGAAATGCCTGTTGAGGATAGAAGAATAGTCCAAACGATGCAATAATAGTCCAAATAATCATCCTAAGTGTTAATATACTGACGATTATGTTATCCATTTAGAGGATTCTTCTATGGTGGTAACAGTGAAATGCGTACATTTGCGGTGTTCAAACACAGATTATTTAATGTTCATATTATGAAATTACAAATCCGACTTTTTTTCTGTGGCGTCGCCCTGTTGGGACTGGCGTCTTGTGGAGACTCCTATGTAAAGCCCGATGCGCCAATAAAGGAAGTTTCTTTTACTCAGGTCCATCTGGACGATGGGTTCTGGGCACCCCGTATCGAGACGAACCGTACGGTCTCCATTCCTTCAGCTTTCAGAGAATGTGAGAAGAATGGGCGTTTCGACAATTTTGCCATTGCCGGCGGACTGAAAAAGGGAGAGCACCGGGGTGACTTTTCGTTCGACGATACCGACCCTTATAAGGTGATTGAGGGAGCCTCTTATTCGTTGGCTGTCAAGTACGACCAGGCGTTGGACGCCTATCTGGATAGTGTCATCTCCCTGATAGCTGCTGCCCAGGAGCCGGATGGCTATCTGACTACGTGTGTCACCAACCGTTGCTACCGCCTCTCCGGCTGGTGGGGAAAACAACGCTGGGAGAAGATCAACAGCCATGAGCTGTATAACAGCGGCCACTTGTACGAGGCTGCCGTAGCCCATTATCAGGCAACCGGCAAGCGGACGCTGCTCGACGTGGCTATCCGGAATGCCGACCTCGTCTGCCAGGTGTTCGGACCCGGCGAAGGACAGATTCATCGTCCGAGCGGCCATCCCATCATCGAAATGGCGCTGGCGAAACTCTATAAGGTGACAGGCAACGAGAAATACCTGCAGACCGCCCGATATTTTGTCGAAGAAACCGGACGGGGCACTGACGGACATCCGCTGAGCGAATACAGCCAGGACCACAAGCCTATTCTGCAGCAGGATGAAATCGTGGGACATGCCGTGCGGGCCGGTTACCTGTATTCCGGCGTGGCCGATGTGGCGGCACTGACGCAGGATACGGCTTATTTCAATGCCTTGTGCCGCATCTGGGACAACATGGCCAGCAAGAAACTCTACATAACGGGTGGTATCGGTTCGCGTGCGCAGGGCGAAGGTTTCGGTCCCAACTACGAACTGAACAACCATACGGCCTATTGCGAGACGTGTGCCTCCATCGCCAATGTCTTCTGGAACTATCGCATGTTCCTGGCCACGGGCGATGCCAAGTATGCCGACGTGCTGGAGCGTGCCTTGTACAACGGAGTCATTTCGGGCGTGTCGCTGAGTGGTGACAAGTTCTTCTACGACAATCCGCTGGAGTCGATGGGACAACACGAACGCCAGCGGTGGTTCGGGTGTGCCTGCTGTCCGGGCAACGTTACCCGCTTTATGGCAAGCGTACCTCTTTATATGTATGCTACGCAAGCCAACGACATCTACGTCAACCTGTACATTCAGAGCAAGGCTCAGCTGACGACCGAAGCCAATAATGTGACGTTGGAACAGACCACCGCTTATCCTTGGGAGGGCAAGGTGACACTTACCGTCCGACCCGAAACGGAGCAGGAGTTTGCACTGCGTCTTCGTATACCGGGCTGGGCACAGGATTCACCGGTTCCTACCGACCTGTATACATTTACCGACAAGGCCAAGGCATATTCCATTTCGGTCAACGGCAAGAAAGTACGTGCCCGTCTGTACGACGGCTACGCCACCATTCACCGCCGCTGGAAAGCTGGCGACGTGGTCGAGGTTGACCTTCCGATGGATGTGCGCCGTGTCAAAGCCAATGAACTGGCCGAGGACGACCGTGGCAAACTGGCAATCGAACGCGGTCCCATCATGTTCTGTCTGGAGGGAAAGGACCAGCCTGACAGCCTTGTATTCAATAAGTTTATCCCCGACGGCACACCGATGAAGGCCTCTTACGATGCCGACCTGCTGAACGGAGTGGTTGTGCTGACCGGTACGGCCAAGGAGGTGGAAAAGGATGGTACAGTGAAAGACGTTGCCTTCAAGGCGATTCCTTATTCTACCTGGAACAACCGCGGAGCCGATCAGATGGCAGTATGGATTCCTGCTTCGGCCGAGTATGCCCGCATTACTCCCGAACCGACTATTGCCAGCAAGGCACGTACGCTGATGATTCAGGCACCCATTCAGAAGGATGCTCCCGAGTCGGCCTCGGTTGAGGCTTGGGCATGGGGAGTCAACGACCAGTGGGAACCCAAGCATTCGTCGGACACGTCGAAACCCTATCATTACTGGTGGCTGAAGAACGGTACGCTGGAAACCTTGGCTTACGAGTTTGACCAGCCTTACACGGTGTCGCATGTCGATGTCTATTGGTTGGATTTCGACCATAATGACGGCAATTTTCGTGTGCCCGAAAGCTGGAAGCTATATTATAAAGACGGCAAAAACTGGAAAGAAGTAGAAGCTCTCTCACCTTATACCGTAGATAAGGATCGATATAATGGATTGGATTTCAAACCGGTCAGAACGACCGGGCTGAAGCTCGCCGCCCAGTTGCAGAAAGGTGCATCGGGTGGAGTGATAGAGTGGAAAGTGGAATAGCAGGTTTATGGTTCTCTCTTCAGGCGCAGGAAGCTGTATTGGCTTTTTGCGCCTGACTTTTTTATATATCTGCATCTGCCTCTTGTGTATGAAAAAGAATATCTGTACATTTGTTGTAGGCATGGCGCAGTTTGCGTCATCAGCTTTTGGCTTATTGTAGTGGCTGGCTGGTTGTCGAGACGGTGGAAGATGGCTGTCGGGCTGGCGCCGCTGATAGATTATGTATAGAAAATCCGGTCAGGGACAGGCTTGAAAGGTCGGTCTGTGCGCCGGTCCGAAGAGATATGAATTCTTTATTATTACTGAAACGCCCCTTTGTCTGGTTGCGCCGTTTCCGTCATCGTCGCGGTTATGGAGTGCATTCGCCGTTTGCCTTCGATTTTATTACACGGGTGGTTTACGAACATACGCCATATTATCAGTATAAAGAGCTTTCGGCGGAGCAGAGACGCCTTGCTTCGGAAAAAGGACGTAGTTGGGCATGTAGGGAGTCGCAGAAGGTGAAACGTCTGTTGTTTCGTTTGGTCAATCGGGCACAACCGGCGTTCATTGTCAATGTAGGGCCGGATTCGGCAGCCGGACTGTACCTGAAGGCTGCCAAGAAAGATGCCGGCTATCTGCATGCTTCCCAGCTGGACGAGCTCTTTCTGGAACGTGGTGTTCCTGTCGATTTCCTTTATCTGCACGATTATCGTCAGCCTTCACTGGTGCGTGCAGTCTTCGATGTGTGTGCCGACCGTGTGACGGAGCGTTCGGCTTTTGTCATTGAAGGCGTCGGCTATTCGCCGGAAATGCGGCAGCTTTGGCGCGACATGCAGTGCGATGCCCGGTCAGGAATTACGTTCGACCTTTACGACCTTGGGGTTATCTTTTTTGACAAGTCGAAAATTAAGCAAGATTATATTGTGAACTTTTAAGCAGAAAGCCTGTTTTTATCAATTAGCAAACTCTAAACAATCAGCAGTTATGAAAGTGTATACTAAAACCGGAGATAAGGGGACAACTTCCCTGGTGGGTGGCACCCGTGTACCCAAAACGCACGATCGTCTGGAGGCCTATGGCACGGTAGACGAGTTGAATTCCTTTTTGGGGTTACTTGTTACTTATGTAGCAGACGGACAGGATGTTGCCTTTTTGCAGCGCGTGCAGAACTGCCTGTTCGTTGTCGGCTCTTATTTGGCTACCGATCAGGCAAAAATGTCATTGAAGTCTGCCAGTGTTGTCACTCCTGTCATGGTTGCGGAGATGGAAAATGAGATTGACCGTTTGGATGCCCTTTTGCCTCCGTTGTCAGCTTTTGTTCTGCCAGGGGGGAGCCGTGGCGCTGCTCTTTGTCACGTGTGCCGTACCGTGTGCCGACGTGCCGAACGCCGTATTCTGACTCTGTCGGCCGAGGTAGAAATAGCTCCGGAATTGTTAGCTTATATGAACCGATTGTCCGATTATTTGTTCGTTCTGTCCCGGAAGATCAACCTGGATGCGAAAAAAGACGAAATATTTTGGAATAATAGTTGTAAGTGACATAAATTGTTATACATTTGCCGAAAAATAGAAGTAGAACTTAATATTCACAATATTCACGATTTAAATACTTAGGAATTATGTATTGGACATTGGAATTGGCATCCAAACTGGAGGATGCTCCTTGGCCGGCAACTAAGGACGAATTGATAGACTATGCCATGCGTTCGGGGGCTCCGCTTGAGGTGATTGAGAATCTGCAGGAGATGGAAGATGAAGGCGAGATTTATGAAAGTATAGAAGATATTTGGCCCGATTACCCCAGTAAAGAAGATTTCTTCTTCAACGAGGAAGAATATTAGCAGTCTTTAAATGGGTTAAATAATTGAATATCAACGCGATAAACAAGGTGTTTTGTTTGTCGCGTTGGTGTTTTATAGTCTCAGATGGTGCGGTTTGCTTGGACAAAATACATTTTTCGGAGGAAGAATCGGGATTTGTTTGGACAAAATTCATTACCTTTATAAAGGTTTGTGAGTTTTTGCTGCAGCCTTTACTTTTAATTAGTATTGGAAGAGCTGAACGACAATATCTTCATAACATAATAAATATTCAATATGATATATTTTTTTGACTCACTCGTTGAAACACTCCGTTCACATTGTAATAATGTAAAGCACCGTATCTGGATATGCACCCCATTTATTGGTGGCATAAAGGACGTCTTGCGTATTATTGGTGGCTCATGGAAGAGAAACGATATTGATTTCAGGGTTATAACAGATATAGAAACCGGATTTATACGGCAGGATACTTTTAATGAGTTCATCAACAACCATCCGAATTCTATCAGATCCTTAAAAAGTTTACATGCCAAGATTTATATCGTTGATGATTGGTGTTTGGTCTCTTCAGCCAATCTCACAGGAACAGCTTTCAGCAAAAGATATGAGATTGGAACAGATGACGTTAATATAAGTGAGGTTGAAACATTCTTCAATTCACTTTGGGAAAACAAAAAGACCAAACTTGTAACATCATGGAGCAAAGTAAAGAAACAATCCCAGATTGAATTTGAGGATGGAGATGTTGGCTATGATAAGTTGACAAATTTACCACCATACTCTGCGGGGATAGAGAAAATGGATAAGTATCTTGCACAATGCTCCAGATACAATGCTTTTGCCAAGACCTATGAAAAGGTTACAGGTCGATGCCAAGACATGGTCAATGATGGCTTTACTCTTCTCCAGGAAATCGATTATCTATTTGACTATCTTGAACATGTGAATTGTGTATCAAAAGGATTAACAAAAGTTCAGAAGCGTACTGAATCATCCCGAATTTCTTTAATCAAAAAATATTTTAAAGAAATATCTGAGTATTACAAATATAATCCAGATAGTGAACTTAGAAGGTATAATAGTTCTAAACTGGTCAAGAATTTAACTTCTCCATCAAGAATTAAGACAATCAATGCAAAAGAAGTTCGAGCAATTCTGGACACATTCAATTGCTTTGGACTTGGAAGAAACATGCATGGACATGCCTCAAAATTTATCAGTGAAAATTCACTTGATGACATTAGGTATTATTGGGATGCTTTACTGAACCATGGAGATATAACAGGTGAAAAAGTAAATGAATGCTGTAAACTCCAACATTTCCGTGATTCAAGTGTTAGTGAACTGATAGCATGGCGATTCCCTGACAAATATCCAATCATGAACACATGCTCTAAGAAAGGGTTATGGTTTTTTGGAATTGATATATAGACCTGATTTATAAAGTTGGCAAACGAATTAAAATTATGTTGTTCAATTATGAGCTATAAATATAGAGAATTCAAAACACAAGAAGAGATAGACACTTTCTTTAGCAAACTGAGCAAACAATTAGGAGATGTTGCAAATCTAGATGAATATATCATAGATTGGTACAAAAAGGATGGTATAAAAATCTATGGTTATTTCCATGAGAACTCTCGTACTTTAATATGTTATGGTCAGACTATTTCTCCGGAAAAAGCTAAACTGCAAAGCAGGCCTGGTATTTTTGCAAAACTACCAAATTACGGCTCTAGTAGAATATATTTAGGACTTAAAGATCATTTAGGTAACGATCTGTTAGAGAATATGTATGAAGGAATAAACTTCTTCTATCAGACGGATATATATGCCTACTTTACAATAAAGAAATATGGTAAAGTTGGCATATTCAGATACTCAATTAACTCATCGGAAATTATAGTCCCCCCAAAATATGACTCTATATTTGATGCACGAGAATATACTTGGGGCTATATTATTGATGACAATGTCGGATTTATGTCTATAACTGGTCAAAAAATAACAGATGCCCAATATATTAATGAGGAAGGTTTTAACATATTTGTTGATGGTAAGGCTTTGACTCAGCTGAATAAACCTGAAACTTGTAAAGTTTATATAGATCATTATGGTAATGTTATAGATTTCTACTATGAAGAAGAAAGTACTTTTAGTGGAAATGGAACGGGTTATTATCCGTTTGGAGATTTACCTGATGTTTTGGATGCTTATGAGGGAGACAATTTAAATCTGTGGAATACTGATTAATTAGTTTATCTACTTCATTCCTCCCATCATCTCAGACCGTCTCAGACGGTGCGGTTTGTTTGCGCAATTTTCATTGATTATTGCATAATATATTGATAATCAATGTAGATAAACTTCTTCAACGAAGAGGAGTATTGATCTAAGTCGCATAAATGAAACATCTACATACCGGCGGGACAGGCAACGATGAGTTGTTTGCCCCGCCGGTGTTTGTTTAGGAGTTGCCGGTGTTGTCTTTATAGCGACTTGATATTTAGAATAAGACTCGTTGGTTAAATGAATTTACATAATGAGCACTCGGATAATAGGTGAAAGCTACCGTATGTACTAAATCTGTTGAAAAGAGAAAAAATTCAGTTTTCCAGCCTTTATTCTTTACGTTTATGCTAACTATTTGTATAATAGTGAATTTCTGTGAAACGTCATGCTTCACAGTTCACATGTACGATTTTTGCCCCTGATGAAGCATGAAAGTATGTTTCACAACAACGTGCTTATTACCTGAATATTATGGTGAAACTTCACCGGCGAATATTTGAAAATTTGAATTTTAGAGCCGTTTTGCATGAATACGCAGTCTTCTTTAGGAGAGACAGTAGAATGCTTTCTATTAATTTGACTGTTTGATAAGGCGTGAAGCAAGAGAACGGTGTTTCAATTACTTTGCTGTAGGACACTTGTATAGCTCGCGAGCCGTACAAGTGTCCCATAAATAGAATGCAAGTGTCGCTCGCGAGCCGTGCAAGTGTTTCAGAATTGGATGGTCTTCTTCCGTAGACAACAGGTGTGAAAGTAGAACTTTTTCCTGTGTGAGGCCTGTTATTACGCTACAAAATCATATATTTGTATATTCTTTAAACCGATGACGAAAATGGAAGTAACGACACGACGTTTGCCCGAGTTGAAGCAACGGCAATTGCCGGCAACTTGCCGGGAAGAAGTTCAGGCTTTGCTGAAGGAAGTTTACGGATACGAGCAGTTCCGCAATCTGGAGATATACGATGACTTGTTCAGTGGGAAAGAGAAACTGGAAATCTCGCAAGGACAGCTGATAGAGAATGTCATCCTCGAAGCAGAAAAGGCACAACAGGGCGACGAATCTGTAGAGAATATTTTGCTGACAGCACCTACGGGTTCGGGTAAATCGTTGCTGTTCCAGTTGCCTGCCATTTATTTGGGACGTCAGTACGGGCTGCTTACCATTGTCGTGTCACCGCTGAAGGCATTGATTGTCGATCAGGTGGAAAGCCTGCAGGAGTTGGGCTACACGCGGGTGGCTTATGCTTCGTCCGACCTGTCGCCCGAACAGAAAGCCGAAGTCTACCGTCTGGTGCGTGAGGGGGAGATTGACTTGTTCTATCTCTCGCCCGAGTTGTTGTTGTCGTACGACATCAAGCACTTTATTGGCGGACGCCGCATAGGCATGGTGGTGGTCGATGAGGCGCATACGGTGACTACCTGGGGTAAGGAGTTCCGTGTGGATTATTGGTTCCTGGGCCGTTATTTGAATGGTTTGAAGCAGAGTCTCGGATACGGCTTCCCGCTGTTTGCGCTGACGGCTACTGCCGTGTGGAATCCGGCAGGAAGAAACGACATGGTGTTCGAGACCATCCGTTCGTTGCAGATGGAACCTTGTGTGCTGTATGTAGGTACGGTGAAGCGTCGCAACATCGGTTTCGATATCCGTCAGATGACGATCGAAGAAGGCGAAACTTACGATAAGGCCAAGCAGCGTGTTGTTTCTGGTCGGATCGAAGATTATTTGGACGGGCATAAGACTTTGCTTTACTATCCTTTTGCCGGCGGCATTGATATGCGCTTGAAGAGTTGGGTGCGTTCGTGCGATTGGCACCTGGTGGCATCGTATTACGGTAAAAAGGAGAAAGAACAGAAAGCCACCATCGTGCAGGAGTTCAAGGAAGGTACCAAGAAACTGATTGTGGCCACTAAGGCTTTTGGTATGGGAGTGGACATCAGCGATATCGATCGTGTGTACCACGTTGCCCCCTCCAGTACGTTTGTCGATTATATTCAGGAGATAGGTCGTGCCGCGCGCGATGCCGATGTGCAAGGTATTGCAGCAACTGATTTTCATGAACGCGACTTCTACTACATGAAGCGCCTGCATCAGTTGGGGAACATTGCTCAGGAACAGCTGGTACTTATCTTGCGTAAGCTGATGGAGGTTTATCGCATGAAAGGCGAGAAGCAGGAAGTGATGATTTCTTTGTCCGATTTTGAGTTCGTAGTGAAAGTGCCGCGTACGAAGAACAAATTGGAATACGAGTCCGAATTGGGACAGCTCATCAAGACGGCATTGTTGTGGCTCGAAGACGACCTCTCTGCCCGCTTCGGGCATAATCTGCTGGACGTAAGTCCGCAAAACCTGCTGACCGAAGGCTATGTGCAGGACAAAATGGGCGATGCTTTTGCGCGCGAATTCCACGATTATCTGACTCCGGTCGAAGGCGAGTCCGATGTCTATCGGGTACGGCTGAACGACTTGTGGGAAGAACGTTTCCCGGAGTTGGGATATAAAGAGTTCAAACAGCAGTTGGGCAACGGTACGTTGTGGGAAGGTTCGCGTGCTGTGGCAGTAGGCAGGCACGATGTATTGCTGAAGGAAGATGCAGCCGAGATACGTTGTCGGCTCGATGCCTTGTTTGGCAGCCTGAAGACACTGCTGACCGATAAGTTGCGCAAGACGAAAGGACGCTTTGATGAAGAAGAACTCCGTGCTGTCTTTGCCGAGCACGATATGGATGTCCGCTCGGCCAAACGCTTTATCGGTTCGCTGCTGGAGTCGCGTACCGAGGAAGGGCGCAGCGTCAGCTATATCAGCAGTGTGAAGAAGAAAGAATCCAACGAACTTTCGTTCACGGTGACCAAGGGCTTCGACCTGCTGCTGTCCCGTTATCAGAAGCTGTTTGTGCAGCGCATCACGGGATGCAAGGGCGATAAGCTGGTGTTCTACACTACTCCTTTCTCCGACCTGAACATGCTGCTGAATTTGCTTTCCATGCTGAACTGTCTGTCGTTCAGTGTCGAAGGTGGTGGAACTCCTTGCGTACAGATTCGTTTTAACGACCCTGAAACCTTGTTGCAACTGGTTTCGACCGACGACTACCGTAACCTGATTCTGGATAATAACGAACTGATTTTCGAAGAACAGATAGAATTGTTTACCCTCTTCTTGGGTACGGAAGCCTTGACCGATGCGCAGCGTTGGGACTTTATTGAAGATTACTTTACTGGTGCCACTGTTGAGGAGCTAAGGCAGAAGTACGCACTTTAAACATTGGTATGCTGCTCTTTCGGCATGTTGCATTTCTGAAAGGCGAGCCGTTCGTCGCCGTTCATCAGATAGATGATGCCGCAATAGGTAAATCCGTGTTTGGTCAGGATGTGTTGCAGAATACTGTTGTCGCGGTGGGTATCTGCCCGCAGGTTCGGTATCTGACGGTAGCACCAGTCCAGGCAGGCGGCGGCTACTCCGTGACTTGCTTCTGTGCTTGCCAGTCGGTGGATGGTGGCATAAGGCTGTACGTCGTCTATCCAGGCTCCTTCGCAGATGCGGGCATACGTCGGGTCTTTGCCCGGGATGAAGGAGAATGTACCTATGATTTCCTGAGCATCGTCGAGGCAGACATAGCTATGTCCGTTTTCGATGTCGCGGCGTACGAGTTCTTCGTTGGGATATCCGCCGGTCCATTGCTTCATGTTGCCGCTTTTCCGCATGATACGTTTAGCTTGTTCGAAGACAGGCATCAGTTTGCTTATTTCTTCGGGTCTGGTTTGTCTGATGGTTATCATATTGTACATATTGTTTTCGGGCTGCAAAATTATTCTATTATTTTGTTTTGGCGAATATTTTGCAACCCGAAATGCAATTAACGAAACATCTCCGTTGATGATGCATCATTCATTCGGATACGGAATCAGTTCACCGGACGAACGGTACGCCGGACGTTGGGCATCCCGTTCCTTCAGGTAACGGGTCAGTTCGTCGGTCAGTTCCTTTACTTTTTCGGGCATGCTGTCTGCCAGATCATTCTGTTCGCCGATATCTTCTTTCACATTGTAAAGGCGGCATTGGCGGCTCTCCCAGGTATAAATCAGATGATAGTCACCTTTCAGGATCGAGGAATAGGCACCGTAGCCCTCTTCTTTGTTCTGCGTTTCGCCCCACAGGTTGGGGAAGTGCCACACGATGGGACGTTCGTACCGCTTTGCCGGATGTTTCAGTACCTCTGCAAAGCTTGTTCCGTCGATAGTCTGTAAGGTGCGGTATTGTTTTACGCCGGCCATTTCCAGTATGGTGGGGAAGAAGTCTTCTATCATGACGCGCTGGTCGCTCTGTGTGTTGCCTTGGGTTACTCCGGGCCAATAGACCATCATCGGTTCGCGTACGCCGCCCATGAAGGCCGAACCTTTGCCGGCACGTGCCGGATAGTTCTGGTCGCGGTTGGCACGTCCTTGGCGCACGTTGTTCAGTCCTTGTCCTCCGTTGTCGGACATGAACAGCAGGATGGTGTTTTTGCCTACTTCCGGATTCTGTTCCAGATAGTCGAGGATGTCGCCCAGGCTTTTGTCCATGCCTTCTACAAGCGCAGCATAGCGGACTTCGTTCTCGTTGAGTGTGTCGTTCAGCTGTTTGTCGAACTGACCCCGGTAGTTGGGGGTAAAGCGTTTGTCTTCGTCGTAGGGCGAATGGACGGCATAGTGCGACATGTAAAGGTAGAACGGTTTGTTCATTTCAACCGACTTTTTCATAGCGTTCAGGGCTTCTCGTGTCAGGGCTTCGGTCAGGAATATGTCTTGGCCGTAATATTTCTCTAAACCGTATACGGCAAATTTGCTACCTTGACCGAAGTTCTTTGTTCCCAGATAACTGCCGGGTGCTCCATTAGGACCGCCGGCAATGTTTACGTCAAAACCCATGGTTGCCGGATCGGCTCCGGGAGTAGTGCGTGCACCGAAGTGGGCTTTCCCGCAGTGTATGGTATAATATCCGTTATCTTTCAGAACTTGTGGCAGGGAAGTGATAGGGGTAGAATTGTTGATCTTACCGGCTGTACTGTCCGGCTGTATACCGTTGTAGTTCCATTGTGGCAGGCTGATGACACTACTCTTGGCATCGGTCTGTTGGTTCAGTTCCAATGTCCAGTTGGTCACTCTGTGTCGGGAGGCATTCATGCCTGACATCAGACTGCATCGTGTAGGCGAAGAAATGGCACATGCGTAAGCCTCGGTAAAGCGGACACCCAGTTGTGCAAGCCGTTCCATGTTTGGAGTGCGGAAACGTTGATTCAGGTTGCTCCGTTCGTTGTTGTAGAAAGGCACGGAGGTGTCTTGCCAACCCATGTCGTCTACCAGAAACATGATGATGTTGGGTTGAGTAGTGTTTTGAGCTGTTGAAGCGAGTGTCGCAAGCAGGAGACACGGTGCTGTGAATAGTCTTTCCATAGATGCTTCAGAATTCTTCTTTATATTTTAGTTTTAAACAATAAGCTGTCAGCGGAAACTTTTCAAAGATACGATTAAAATGTAGGTAATTGGCTGTTTATAAATATGTCTTATGCCATAATTTAACTTCTTTAACAAGACTCTTTCCAGTCGTTCGCAAACAATTTGCTATTTTTAAATTTTAAATCAGTTTATTCCGTTTATATGAAAAGTCAATCGTCTCTTCTTCTAGGCTCACTGCTGTTGTGCAGTGCAAGTCTTTTTGCGCAAAAAGAGCAGCGCCCGAACATTGTATTCATCTTGTGCGATGATATGGGTTACGGCGATTTGGCCTGTTATGGTCAGCCCTATATCAGTACTCCCCACATCGATCGTATGGCAGCCGAAGGAATGCGGTTTACGCAGGCTTATGCCGGTAGTCCGGTCAGTGCTCCGTCGCGGGCAACGCTGATGACCGGACAACATTCAGGACATTGTCTGGTACGGGGCAATAAGGAGTATTGGCCTGAGAGTCCGGTTGTGATGTATGGTGAAAATAAAGACTACAGTGTAGTAGGACAGATGCCTTATGATCCGCAGCATATTATTTTGCCTGAAATTATGAAGAAGAACGGTTATACGACTGGTATGTTCGGAAAATGGGCAGGCGGTTACGAAGGGTCGGTATCTACACCCGACAAGCGAGGCATTGACGAATACTATGGTTATATTTGCCAGTTCCAGGCTCACTTGTATTATCCTAACTTCTTGAACCGTTACAGTAAGGCTTTGGGTGATACGGCAGTGGTACGCGAGGTAATGGAAGAGAACATCCAATATCCGATGTTCGGACGCGATTATTACAAACGTCCGCAATACTCTGCCGACATTATTCATCGTAAAGCTTTGGAGTGGCTCGACAGACAGGACGGTAAGCAACCTTTCATGGGAATTTTCACCTATACACTGCCCCATGCCGAATTGGTGCAGCCCGACGACTCTATTCTGCAAGGATATAGAAAGAAGTTCTTTGTGGACAAAACTTGGGGTGGGCAAGAAGGAAGCCGTTACAATGCCACGATACATACGCATGCCCAGTTTGCAGCTATGATTACACGGCTGGATGCTTATGTAGGTGAAATAATGGACAAGCTGAAGGAAAAAGGACTTGACGAGAATACCATTGTGGTGTTTACCAGCGATAACGGTCCTCACGAAGAAGGAGGTGCCGATCCTGTGTTTTTCGGCCGAGACGGTAAGTTGCGTGGATTGAAACGTCAGTGCTACGAAGGTGGCATTCGTATTCCTTTTATAGTACGTTGGCCGGGGAAGGTGGAAGCTGGTGCTGTGTGCGACCATCAACTGGCTTTTTACGATGTGATTCCAACCTTCTGTGAACTGATTGGTGACAAGAAATTCCCCAAAAAGTATTTGAACAAGAAGTTGGAAAGTGATTGTTTCGACGGCATTTCGTTTGCCCCTGTGCTGACGGGAAACGATGAGGCGCAACAGAAGCATGATTTCCTGTATTGGGAATTCCACGAAACCGACCAGATAGGCGTACGTATGGATGACTGGAAGCTGGTAGTGAAAAAAGGAATTCCTCATTTATATAACCTCGCTACCGACATTCACGAGGACAACGATGTGGCGGCACAGCACCCTGACATTGTCCGTCGGATGAAAGACATCATTCGTACCGAGCATAGACCTAGCGCCGACTTCAAGATTACGTTGCCGTCGTTCGATTGACGTTCATAAGAAACTTTTATATTTACTTTTTAGCAGTGTCAATGAAAAAATGTGGCAGTTGTTCCCTTCAGAAACATAATTTCTGTTTTGGAGGAAACAACTGCCATCTATATTATTGGATATCTTAGCGGTCTTTTTCAGTGGAAAAACGAACAGGGTCATTGTATTGTTCCTGAAGTTCGAGCATATTTGCTTTTAGTTCGGTTACAATAGAGTCGTATTCGCTTTGCCCGTATAGGTTGTTCATTTCAGTTGGGTCGTTTTGTATGTCATAGAGTTCCCAAGCGTCGATGTCGTTATAGAAGTGTATCAGTTTGTAGCGTTCGGTACGGATGCCATAATGCCGCTTTACCATATGTTCAGCCGGATATTCGTAGAAGTGATAGTAAAGTGCTTTACGCCAGTCAGCAGGCTTTTCACCTTTAAGCAGAGGGAGTAGGGATACACCCTGAATGTCGTTGGGAATAGGAGCACCTGCCAGTTCGAGGAAGGTGGGGGCATAGTCGATATTTTGTACCAGTTGTGGAATGTCACCACGTGTTTTGAAATCGGATGGTAGGTGCATGACGAGCGGTGTACGCATAGATTCTTCGTACATAAAACGTTTGTCGAACCATCCGTGTTCGCCCATGTAGAAGCCTTGGTCAGAAGTATAGACTACTAGTGTATTATCGAGTAGGCTATTTGCTTCCAGATAATCAAGTACACGGCCAACATTATCATCTAGTGATTTTACGACTTTGGCGTAGTCGCGCATATAGCGTTGAAATTTCCATTCTGCCAGTTCTTTGCCTTGGGGATTCTTGCGGTAAAAGTCTTCAATAATTGGGTTGTAGAAGTCGTCCCAAGCTTTCCGTTGTGCGGGGTTCATACGGCCAAGGAAACTTTCGTAAAGAGCTTTAAGCCGACTGTCTTTCCCTTCTTTCAGCATTTTAAGATCGTATATTAGATCCATGTCTTTAACAATACTCATCTCCTGAGATGCTGCCGCAAGACGATTTTCATAATCGTCGTAGAAGTTATTGGGCAGTGGGAATTCTTTGTCTTCGTAAAGATGTAGATTACATGTATCGGCCATCCAGTTGCGGTGGATAGCTTTGTGGTGAATCAGAAGACAGAAAGGCTTTTCTTTATCGCGTTTGTTCTCCATCCAGTCGATGGCATCATCTGTGATGATGTTGGTGATGTAACCTTCCTTTTGGATAGTATCATTATTTTGAGTGATAAAATTGGGATTGTAGTAATCACCTTGTCCGGGTACTACTTCCCAATAGTCAAATCCGGAAGGAAGGCTTTCCAAATGCCATTTGCCTACGACGGCCGTCTGATAGCCGGCTTTCTGGAGTAGCTTGGGGAAAGTTTGCTGAGCACTGTCGAAAACACAAGTCGTATTATCATAGAACTTGTTGGCACAAGAATGTTTGCCTGTGAGCATACAAGCACGGCTGGGGCCACTAAGCGAGTTGGCAACAAAACTGTTAGTGAAACGAACACCGTCGCGAGCAATGCGATCGAGGTTGGGAGTTTCGATGTTACGTGTATCGTAGCAACTCATCATCTGAGCTGTGTGGTCATCGGTCATGATGTAGACGATGTTGTAGGGCTTAGATACCTTGTCGGATTGCTGGCATGCTGAAAACATGGAGGCTACAGTGGCTATTCCGAAAAGCGGGTAGAGAGAATGATTCATAATATATTGTTTTGATAATGATCGTTTGATTATAAGTAGTAAAAGGCTACTGACATGTAGCTTCATGTCCGACTAATGTTATTCCAATCTCTTCCATTTCTACAATAGCGGGTTTATCGTCGGGAGTGGTAGCTTCCAGTTTAATGAAACGGGCTGTTTCCTCTTGTTCGAACTGTACTGTTTGAGGTAGAGGATTGTGCATAATATTACTGAATTCTCCATGTTGGAGAATTCTTTTCCAGTTCTTCCCATCTAAACTGGTGGAAAAATTGTACCGATAAGCCATTGTTGGTTTAGCCTGTTCATTTAAGGGGGCGTATGTGAATCCTTTTAGTGACACAGTCTTTCCTAAATCAATCACTAATGGTTGTTCAGAGAGGCTTTTCCAAGATGTTCGGGGCAGATTATTCCAAGAAACAGTTGTTTGTTGCTCGCCGATAGCTGGGGCATAATAGGCTGCCACATTGTTAATGCGTGCTTCCAAGCGCGAACTTTTTATACTGATTTTTAAAGCAGTTGCTTCTATGTCAGAGAAGCGGATCATCCGTTTATAGCCGACAGTAGTGCCTTTTCCTATCGGTTGCCATATTCCGTTTACTAAAGCTTCTACTTCAAATTCTTCTACTCGTTGACCATGTGTTATGTCTTCTTGTAGCAGGACTATGTTTATTTTTGATTCGGGTTTTAATTTATATATGCATGTTGAGTCATTTCCCGTTTTCCATAAGGCTTGTCCATTTAATACTGCATTGTTTGAGAAAACTTGTTGGCGGTAGGCTGCAAATTCTTTTAAACGGGCGATGTCTGCTTCGTGTATCAATCCACGTTTATCGGGAGGAATGTTGAGTAGTAATACAGAATTATAACCGACCGATTGGAAATATATATCAGTCAGATGTTTCAGACTTTTCACCTTTTCATTCTCGTTTTCGTGCCAAAACCATCCTGGGCGGATTGATACATCTACTTCAGAAGGATACCAGAAAAGTTCGGTTGCATTGTCCAACATGTTTCTACTACCCAAGTCTGTAGCTTGGTTGTATATTCCTAAACGTTTGTTGTTGGCTTTCGAACGTTCATAGATGCCTGGTGTCAGGACGGTTGCACTCCATTCTGTTTCTCGTCCGATTCCTTTTTCGTTACCTACCCAACGGACATCGTCTCCCATAATAGCCATTACGGCCTTGGGTTGCAGACGCTGGATGGTTTTGTAGAAGGCATCCCAGTCGTATATTTGTTTTTTTCCGTTGGGTCCTTCTCCGTTGGCTCCATCAAACCAGACTTCATGCACTTCACCGTAGTTGGTCAGTAATTCAGTCAGTTGCTCTATAAAGAATTGGTTATAGCGTGGTGAGTCGCCATAACATTCGGCATTTCGGTCCCAAGGCGAAAGATAAATACCAAGCTTCATATCGTATTTGCTACAGGCATCACGTAATTCTTTTACGACATCACCCTTGCCGTTTTTCCAAGGAGAGGATGCTACCGAATGCTGGGTTGTTTGGGTAGGCCATAGGCAAAAGCCGTCGTGATGTTTGGCTGTAAGTAATACCATTTTGAATCCGGCTTCTTTCAGGTTTTGTACCCATTGTTCGGCATCTAATTCTGTAGGATTGAATAAAGCCGGATCCTCTGTCCCGTTTCCCCATTCGCGTCCGGTAAATGTGTTTATACCGAAGTGAAGGAACGCGGTCAGTTCCATTTTTTGCCATTCCAGTTGTTGGGGGGAAGGGACGAGGCGGGCAGCTATTGATACTTTCTGTTCTAGGGTTGCATTAGGGGGGAAACTTACATGTTTTATATACAATGTAGTATCTTGTTGAGCATGTCCAGTCAAAGTAAAAATGCTCAATAGGCAAGAAGCTAGAATAGATTTCGATAAATGACGTCGGGGGGTAAGTGTATTTTTGCTCATAGCTACAATAGTTTTTAAGGTTAAGAAGGCTGAATCACAGACTTACTTCATCGTTGAGGCGGTCTCATGCAATATCTATAAAAATAGTTAAGCACAGATTACACACTTATTCATCGTAGGAAATAACAAACCATTTGATAAGTAGTGTGTATTCTGTGCTTAAAATGAACAGCTTTTTGAGATGTCATTAAAAGGGGCTGATTATTATATCTTTAGCGGAAAGAGTGGGATTCAAACCCACGGAACAGCAAAAGCCGTTCGCCGGATTTCGAGTCCGGTCCATTCGATCACTCTGGCATCTTTCCTTCCTTTTGACGGTGCAAAGGTAAGATTTTCTTTTATTCGTTATACTTTTCCAGCTGTTTTTTTACGATTTTCTTTTCACTTTCTGCCTTACGAGCGCTAAATCGAATCTTTGGTGAAGAAGGGCAGACTTAAAGCTTGTAAAAGACCGGAATGAACTTTTTGGCAAAAATGTTGTTCTTTTTTTAAGATAATCTATATATTTGTTGCAAATTCTTAAACATTTAGAGTTATGAAAAAGTTTTTTGGTGTATTTTTAGTGGCTATCTGCTGCCTGGCTATGGCTACGCCTGCGCAAGCGCAACTGTTGAAGTGGGGTCTTAAAGGCGGTGTGAACATGGCAAAGATAGACTGGAGTGGCGGATATGAAGGAAATAAGGATAATAGTACAGGTTTCTTTATTGGTCCGATGGCTGAGTTTACTATTCCGGTAATTGGTTTGGGCATTGACGGTGCGTTGATGTATTCACAACGGGGAGATGAATATAAACAGCAAGGCATTGAAATTCCCGTTAATCTGAAGTATACGATTGGCTTGGGTAGTATGTTGGGTGTATATGTAGCTGCCGGACCGGACTTTTTCTTTAATTTCAAAGATACTAAATGGGAAGGTTTTGATACGAAAGCTACACAAGTAGGTTTGAATATCGGTGCTGGTGTGAAGCTCATTCAACATCTGCAGATCGGTGTAAATTACCAGATTCCTTTGGGAGATAGTTTTTCTTTCGAAGAGGCTGGCAAAGCTATTGGTGATGGAAAAACGAAGACCTGGCAGATTTCATTAGCTTATCTTTTCTAAGAAATATATTTTCTCTTATTGAGGAGGGTGTATCAAAATTTAGGATGATTGGAGAAAGCAGTTTCCTAATTTGATACACCCTCTTTCTGTCTTTTTGTCGTATCTTTGTCGGCACGATGGAAAAGTTTGTCGATGTCATATTGCCTTTGCCCTTGAATGCCTGTTTCACGTATGCCCTGCCGCCCGATATGGACGAGGAGGTGCAGATAGGCTGTCGGGTGGTGGTCTCCTTCGGTAAGAAGAAGTTCTATACCGGCATTGTGCGCAATGTGCACTATCTGAAGCTGCAGGATTATGAGGTAAAGGACGTGTCGGCCGTGCTCGATACGCAGCCTGTGCTGCTTCCGCTCCAGTTCAAGTTCTGGGAGTGGCTGGCCGATTATTATCTTTGTACGCAGGGCGATGTCTATAAGGCTGCCTTGCCTTCGGGCCTGAAGCTGGAGAGTGAGACGGTGGTGGAGCTTAATCCGGACTTTGAGGCGACCGAACCTTTGACCGAACGCGAACAGAAAGTCTTTGACCTGCTTACTGCCGACCCCGAACAGACCGTGACCCGGTTGGAGAAAGACAGCGGGCTGAAGAACATCCTGTCGGTCGTGAAGTCGTTGCTTGAGAAAGATGCACTATTTGTAAAGGAAGAACTGAAGCGCACCTATAAGCCCAAGACCGAGACCCGTGTACGCCTGACCGAAGCAGCCCGCAACGAACGGCGGCTGCACTTCTTCTTCGACGAACTGCAACGGCGGGCACCGAAGCAGCTGGACTTGCTGATGAAGTACATCGAACTGTCGGGTTGCCTGGGTGGCCGGACGGTGAAGGAGGTGCCGAAGGCTGAACTGTTGCAGCGTTCAGGCGCTACGCCTGCCGTTTTCAACGCGCTGGTGGAAAAAGGCGTGTTCGAGGTATATCATTACGAAGTGGGCCGTCTCGATACGGTTTCCGGCGGAGGAGAGGAGCCGCTGAACGCACTGAACGTGCATCAGCAGCGGGCTTATGACGAGATTCTGGCTTCGTTCCGGCAGAAGAATGTCTGTCTGCTGCACGGAGTCACCTCCAGCGGCAAGACCGAGATTTATATCCACCTGATCGAACAGGTCATCCGGCAGGGCAGGCAGGTGCTCTATCTGCTTCCCGAAATAGCTCTTACCACTCAGATTACCGAACGGCTGAAGCGGGTGTTCGGTTCGCGTCTGGGCATCTATCACTCCAAGTTCCCTGATGCCGAACGGGTGGAAGTTTGGCAAAAACAGTTGTCCGAGCATCCTTACGACATTATTCTCGGTGTGCGTTCGTCTCTCTTTCTGCCTTTCCAGCGGTTGGGGCTGGTAATTGTCGATGAGGAGCACGAGAATACTTATAAGCAGCAAGATCCGGCTCCCCGTTATCATGCCCGCAACGCGGCTATTGTATTGGCGTCGATGTACGGAGCAAAGACGTTGCTGGGTACCGCTACGCCCAGTGTGGAGAGTTGGTACAATGCCACCGAGGGCGGTAAATATGCGTTGGTTGAACTGAAAGAAAGATACAAGGAACTGCAACTGCCCGAAATCATCCCCGTTGACATCAAGGAGTTGCAGCGGAAGAAGCGCATGAACGGCCCCTTTTCGCCTTTGCTGCTTCAGTACATGCACGAGGCGCTCGATCGGAAAGAACAGGTGATTCTTTTCCAGAACCGACGGGGCTTTGCGCCTATGATAGAGTGTCATACGTGCGGTTGGGTACCGAAATGCAAGAACTGCGATGTCAGTCTGACCTATCATAAGGGACTGAACCAGCTGACCTGCCATTATTGCGGATATACGCAGCCTGTTCCGCGTCAGTGTCCGGCCTGCGAAGGAGTCGATTTGCGCAACCGCGGCTTCGGCACCGAGAAGATCGAGGACGACGTGAAGGTTCTTTTCCCCGAAGCCCGTGTGGCGCGTATGGACCTGGATACGACCCGTACCCGTTCGGCTTACGAACGCATCATCCACGATTTTCAGCAGGGGCGTACAGACATTCTTATCGGTACGCAGATGGTTTCCAAGGGACTGGATTTCGATCATGTCAGTGTGGTGGGCATCCTCAATGCCGATACGATGCTCAACTATCCCGACTTCCGTGCCTACGAGCGTGCCTTTCAGCTGATGGCGCAGGTAGCCGGTCGTGCCGGTCGGAAGAATGGACGGGGCAGGGTGGTACTGCAGACCAAGAGCATCGATCATCCCATCATCCCGCAAGTGATGCACAACGATTTCGAGGGAATGGTGGCTGGGCAGTTGGCCGAACGTCAGATGTTCCGCTATCCGCCCTATTATCGCTTGGTGTATGTCTATCTGAAGAACCGCAACGAGCAGTTGCTCGACCTGATGGCTCAGACGATGGCTGCCAAACTCCGTGCCGTGTTCGGCGCGCGGGTGTTGGGACCCGACAAACCTCCCGTGGCCCGCATTCAGACGCTGTTCATCCGTAAGATTGTGGTGAAAATCGAGATGAATGCTTCGATGGCCCGTGCCCGCCAGTTGCTTGTACAGGTGCAGCGCGAGATGGTGGCCGAGGATCGCTTCAAGTCGCTCATCGTTTACTACGACGTAGATCCGATGTAAGATTTATTTCCCTTTTTGATGTACACTTGTCATCCGTTTGTGGGACACTTGTACGGCTCGCGAGCCGTGCAAGTGTGGCTCGTGAGCGACACTTGTGTCTCTCGCAAGCGATACTTGTGTGGCTTGTGAAGCCTCTAAAATGACCTTTCATTTGCTATAAATTGACTTTCCGGAAACCTCCTTTCATCCTTCACCTTTCACCGGAAGAGGTTGATATACAATGGAATGTGGTGAAAGATGAAGATTCACGCCCATTCAATGAAAAAATTGTTACCTTTGCACGCGAATGGCATGTGCCGATGTAAACAATGATTGCAATGGAAACAGACAGTAAGAAACAGCAACCGAAACATAAGATTTTGTTCGTCTGCCTGGGTAACATCTGCCGCTCTTCTTCGGCCGAAGGAGTGATGAGGCATTTGGTGGAAGAAGCAGGACTGGAGGAACAGTTTGTGATAGATTCAGCGGGTATTTTAAGTTATCATCAGGGCGAGTTGCCCGACCCGCGTATGCGTGCCCATGCCATCCGGCGCGGTTACAACCTGACGCACCGTTCGCGTCCTGTCCGTACCAGCGACTTCTACGATTTCGACCTGATAATCGGTATGGACGACCGCAACATCGAAGACTTGAAGGAACGTGCTCCCTCGGTAGAAACCGAGCGCAAAATACGCCGCATGACGGACTATTGCACCCGCTTTACGCATGCTGACTACGTGCCCGATCCCTATTACGGCGGTGCCGAAGGTTTCGAATATGTGCTCGACTTGCTGGAGGATGCCTGCGCCGGGCTGCTTGAGGATTTGAAAATTGATAATTGAGAATGGAGAATTGAAAATTATTAATTAATGGGAGGAAACTCTTCCCCATTATCCATTCTCAATTATCCATTCTCCATTATCCATGGTACACGTCGTGATAGTGTCGCTTCTCGGCATTCAGACTACAAGTAGCGTCTATGCCGACTTGTTGTAGCTGGTTTGTGAGCTGGTTCAGTTGAGTGCGGGGCACACGGCCGATGTAAAACAGACGGTAGCGGTATGTACTGTCCAGCACCTCCATGATGTGTGTGGCGTTGGGCTCGCGGGCAAAGTCGAAGTTCACTTTCAGCACGTCGTCGTAAGCGTAGTGTATTTCACGTCCGGCGCTGACGATGGTCAGACGGTCGGTTTCCAGCTTCAGATAGCAGAAACGCGTCTGGAGCAGATACATGCAGTAAAGACTCATCCCGAAGAATACGATGGGCAGCAGGATGCCTGCGGGCAGACTAAGGGTGGTGGTGTAGAACCCCATGCCGAGGCAAATCACAAAAAGAATGAAATACCAGAACATGTAGAGCGACATGCGCTTGTAGGTTGCAGGCTCAGGACGGCGGGTAACTGGCCGGTTTCCCATCCGGCAGTTTTCGAAAGGAATGCCGCGTGAAAGCAGGAAGTGTATCAGAGCCGTGGGGTGCTGGCGCAGGTGCACAATCAGTGCTTTTTCTTCGCCCGACTTCAGTAATAGGGTCAGGATGCCCGATCCGTACAGGTTGGTCTTACTGTGTTTTTCCGGTTGCGGCGTATAGCGTTGCATGAATCGGAAGCTGCTGATTTCTTCCACTCGTATGTCGTTCTTTTGCAGGAAGCTCGTGGCTCGTTTTTCTTCTTGGATAGTGGCTTTCATGGTCTTGGTATTATGAGGGTTCAACGTCTATTTCTTCAGTTCGGGATAGCTGATGCGGGTGTGATACATCGTCTTCAGCTTTTCTTTGAATACGGCTTTCACGGTGGCGATGTCCTTGAAGGTGATGGGGCATTCCTTGAAGTAGCCATCTTCTACCTGCGAATCGATGATTTTCTCTACCAGATTGCTGATGCTTTCTTCGGTATATTCGGGCAAGCTGCGTGAAGCGGCTTCTACCGAGTCGGCCATCATTAGAATGGCCTGTTCCTTGGTGAACGGATTAGGACCCGGATAGGTGAAAAGTTCGTCGTTGGGTTCCTCGTTGGGATGCTCGTTTTTCCACGAGATGTAGAAGTATTTTGTCTTTCCGCGTCCGTGGTGGGTCGATATAAACTCTTTGATTACTTTGGGCAGATTGTTCTTTTCGGCCAGTTTCAGTCCACCCGTTACATGACTGATAACTACCTGTGCGCTTTGTTCGTAACTCAGGTTCTTGTGCGGATTGATTCCTCCGGACTGGTTTTCGGTAAAGAATACCGGATTCTCCATTTTACCGATGTCGTGATATAAGGCTCCTGTACGTACCAGCTGGCTTTTGGCGCCGATGCGGTTGGCGGCTTCGGCAGCCAGGTTGGCTACCTGCATGGAGTGCTGGAAGGTGCCGGGTACGGTTTCGGACATACGCCGTAGCAGACTGTTGTTGATGTTCGACAGTTCGACCAGTGTGACGTTGGACGTGAAACCGAATGTCTTTTCCAGTAAGAAAAGCAACGGATAGGTGAACAGCAGCAGTATGCCGTTGATGATGAAGTAAGTATACATGCTACCGTTCAGTTTCGACAGGTCGTTTTCGGTTATCAGTTCGAAAGCAAAGTATACGGTAGCATAAGTCAGAATGACCAGCAAGGCTGTCTTGAACAGCTGCGAGCGTTGCGACAATTCACGCAGACTGTAGATGGCCACCATACCTGCAGATATCTGAAGCAAAATGAACTCGTGAGGGTAGCGCAAGCAGATGGAGCAGATCAGGATGGTTACCACATGAGTAAGGAAAGCCGTACGTGAGTCGAGGAATACCCGAATGATGATGGGCAACATGGCGTAAGGCAGGATGTAGACATTGAAGATGTTGTTGGCTACCATGATGGCCGTGATGACGCAATAGAACATGATAAGTGTGAAGAGCAACGACTGGCTGCCCTTGCGCAGATAGTAGTCTTTGCGGAACAGGTCGAGATAGAGCATGAAACAGAGCATGAAGATGCTGACAAACAGAATCTGTCCGCTCAGCATCAGACGTTTCTGTCCTACCGATTCGCTGCGTTGGATGGATTCTTTGCGCAGACTTTCCAGTATGTTGTAGGTTTCCTGGTCGACAATCTCACCCCGGTCGATGATTTTCTGTCCGCTCAGTACGATGCCGTTGGCCCAGGAGTAGTTGTTGAGCACTTCTTTCCGTGCGCTCTCCGTACGTTCCTGGTCGTAGGTAAGGTTAGGCAACAGATATTCGTTGAGCGAGCATTGACGCAGAAGGTCGCGGCGATAGTGCACGGTGTCGGCGTTCATCAGGTAGGCATAGGCGCTTTTTACCGAAAACAGCTTGTCGGTATTGCGCTGTTGGGCCAGTTTGTCGTCGATAATCATGATGGCAGCCGTGCTGTCTTGACGGAGCTGTTCAAGATTGTCAGTCGATAGTATGCCGGCACTGTAGACTTCAGTCAGCTTTTTCTCCAGATGGCGGAGATAGTCGGACGAAGGCAGAATATCTCGCAAATGGTGCTGATAATCGTTCTTCAGCTTGTTGATGGCAGCCTGGCCGATGCTGTTGTCTACCTGATAGTAAGGCTGGAAGTTGGCCAGTATGCTGTCTTGCTCGTGTTTCACTACCTTATCATCCTTGTAGATGGGAAAGTCGAAGGTAGCCATCAGTTGGCCGTACTTCCACGGTTTGTCAATATCAAACTGGTAGTTGAATTTGCCGTCGCGGGGCAGAAAGTATACAATAAGGGCGACAGTACCGATGAAAATCAGTGCTCTATATAGCAAATTTCTGTAGAGTCGGGTCTGTTTCTCGTTGAAATAGCTCATAATGCTTGAATTTTTTGCGAAAAGTACAAAAAAAAACAATAGTGTGGAAAAAAAGGCTTAATTTTGCCATCTAAATTATTTATAAGTAAGGAAGATTATGACAGAAAGAAGAGTCAGAGTCCGTTTTGCTCCAAGTCCAACGGGCGCATTGCACATCGGAGGTGTGCGTACTGCTTTATATAACTACCTCTTTGCACGCCAGCATGGAGGCGATCTCATTTTTCGTATAGAAGATACTGACAGCAACCGCTTTGTGCCGGGTGCCGAGGAATATATTTTAGAGTCTTTCAAGTGGTTGGGCATTCCCTTCGACGAGGGAGTTAGCTTCGGCGGAAACTACGGTCCTTATCGTCAGTCGGAACGTCGCGATATTTACAAGAAATATGTGCAGGTGTTGCTCGATGCCGGCAAGGCTTATATCGCTTTCGATACTCCCGAAGAACTGGAAGCAAAGCGTAAGGAGATTCCTAACTTCCAGTATGACGCTTCGACCCGTATGCAGATGCGCAATTCGCTCACGATGCCTAAGGAAGAGGTAGATGCCTTGATTGCCGACGGCAAGCAATACGTAGTTCGCTTCCGGATTGAACCGAACGAAGACGTGCATGTGAACGACCTTATCCGTGGTGAAGTTGTCATCAATTCCTCGATTCTTGACGATAAAGTACTCTACAAGTCTGCTGACGAATTGCCTACTTATCACCTGGCCAATATTGTGGACGACCATCTGATGGAAGTGTCGCATGTGATCCGTGGTGAAGAGTGGTTGCCTTCTGCTCCTTTGCACGTATTGCTTTACCGTGCTTTCGGATGGGAAGATACGATGCCCCAGTTCGCTCATCTGCCTCTGTTGCTGAAGCCTGAAGGCAACGGTAAACTGAGTAAGCGCGATGGTGATCGTCTGGGATTCCCGGTATTCCCGCTGGAGTGGCACGATCCGAAGACGGGCGAAGTGTCGTCGGGTTATCGCGAGTCAGGCTATCTGCCCGAAGCAGTCATCAACTTCCTTGCTTTGCTGGGATGGAACCCCGGTAACGATCAGGAGCTGATGTCGATGGATGAGCTGGTGAAGCTGTTCAACCTGAGTCATTGCAGCAAGTCGGGTGCGAAGTTCGACTATAAGAAAGGTATCTGGTTTAACCATGAATATATTTTGCGCAAGTCCGACGAAGAAATTGCACAGTTGTTCAAGCCGGTTCTGGCAGACAATGGTGTTGATGTCAGCAAGTATTCTGATGAATATCTGACGAAAGTGGTTTCTTTGGTGAAGGGCCGTGTGAACTTCGTGAAGGAACTTTGGGCACAGGCCGCTTTCTTCTTTGTTGCACCTGCCACTTATGCAGAAAAGGATGTAAAGAAACGCTGGTCGGAAGATACTCCCCGCATTATGGGTGAATTGATGGAAGTATTGCGTGGCATCGAAGACTTTTCGTCGAAACCAGCCGAAGATGTTGTAATAGGCTGGATTACCGAGAAAGGATATCATATGGGCAATGTGATGAATGCTTTCCGTCTGGCTGTCGTAGGCGAATGCAAAGGCCCCCACATGTTCGACATTACAGAACTTCTGGGTAAGGAAGAAACACTGCAACGCATACAGCGTGCGGTAGAAGTGATAGCCTGAGATTTGCTGTATCAACAAGTTGTACCTCTAATTCTTGACTAAATGAGCGTACTTTACAATTTGGCGATTGCCATTTATGATATTCTTGTTCATCTGGATGCTCCGTTCAGCCGCAAGCCTCGGAAGATGATGAAAGGGCATTGGGTGGTGTATGAACTGTTGCGTCAGCAGTTGGACAAGAATGTACGTTATATCTGGTTTCATGCTGCTTCGCTGGGCGAGTTCGAGCAGGGTCGTCCGCTCATCGAGAAGATACGCGAAAAGTATCCCGAATACGGAATCTTGCTGACATTCTTCTCGCCGTCGGGCTATGAAGTGCGCAAGAACTATAGAGGGGCAGACGTAGTTTGTTATCTGCCTTTTGACAAACCTCGTAACGTACGCAAGTTTCTGGATCTGGTAAATCCTTGTATGGCGTTCTTTATCAAGTACGAATTTTGGAAGAATTACTTGGACGAACTGCACAGACGTTGCATTCCGGTGTATAGCGTTTCTTCCATATTCCGCCGCGGACAGATATTCTTCAAGTGGTATGGGGGGACGTATCGCAATGTACTCCGCAACTTCGATCATCTGTTTGTGCAGAACGAACGCTCCAAACGCTATCTGGCCAAGATTGGCATCAATCGTGTAACAGTAGTGGGAGATACCCGTTTCGACCGTGTGCTGCAAATACGCGAGGAAGCGAAAGTGTTGCCGCTGGTTGAGGCGTTTAAGAACAATACCATGACTTTCGTTGCAGGTAGTTCCTGGCAACCCGATGAGGATTTGTTTATTGAATATTTCAATCAGCATCCGGAAATCAAGCTGATTATTGCTCCTCATGTGATTGATGAGAATCATCTGGTAGAGATAATTGGTAAGCTGAAGCGTCCTTATGTGCGCTATACCCGTGCCGATGAAACGAATGTGCGTAAGGCTGACTGTCTGATTATAGACTGCTTCGGCCTGCTTTCGTCTATTTACCGTTATGGTGAGATTGCTTATATTGGCGGCGGTTTTGGGGTAGGCATTCACAATACGCTCGAAGCAGCGGTTTATGGCATTCCCGTTATTTTTGGTCCCAAGTATCAGAAGTTTCAGGAAGCTATTCAGCTGATCGAGTCAAAAGGTGCTTACTCAATCAAGAACTATGAGGAACTGAAAGCGTTGCTTGACCGTCTGCTTACCGACGAAAAGTTCTTGAAAGAGACTGGTGCGAATGCCGGACAATATGTGACGGGTAATGCCGGTGCAACGGATAAGATATTGGGAATGATTAATTTCTGATTTTCCCAACTTTATATTTTAATGGTTTTCAGCCGCCTCTGGGCATGTTGCCGGAGGCGGCTGAAAAAGTATTTTTAGGTATGGAATAACAAGCTTGTGGTTATTCTTTATACCATTGTGAGTACATCAGGTAATTGTGGGCTATCTTCTGGTTCAGCTCTTTGGCCTGTTCGGGGTCTACTTTCTTGATGAATTTGGCGGGTACTCCTCCCCAGATACTTCCCGGTTCGATGACTGTGTTGCTCAATACCAGAGAGCCGGCGGCAACGATGGCGCCTTCGCCTACTACTGCGTGATCCAGGATAGTGGCTCCCATGCCTACCAGAGCATAGTCTTTGATGGTTGCTCCGTGGATTGTGACGTTATGGCCTACAGAAACATGGTCTCCGATTTCGATGGTCGATTTTTCGTACAGCGTATGCAGTACGCTACCATCCTGGATATTGACTCCATTACCGATACGGATGGAATTGACATCTCCTCGTAGGACGGCGTTGAACCACACACTACAGTCACGCCCCATTTTTACATCGCCGACGATGGTGGCATTGTCGGCCAAAAAACAATTTTCTCCAATTTCGGGTGTAAATCCTCTTACTGATTTTATTAATGCCATATTTTTAGTTTTTATTATGTGATTGACAGATTGATGTGCTTAAATTGCTTGGCAAGCGTTCTTTAACCATTGGCATTCGTCTTCATCAAGAAGTGGCGAAAGTTTTTCGTATACTGTATGGTGATAATCATTCAGCCAGTTGACTTCTTCGGTAGTTAACAATGACTTAATAATGCCTTTCGTACAGATAGGACATAGGGTCACAGTCTCGAACTTGAGATAGTTGCCGAACATGCCCTCGCCTGCCGGTACGGTCAGTACCAGATTTTCGGTTCGTATGCCGTGGCTTCCGGCTTTGTAGACTCCAGGTTCGTTCGAAGTAAGCATGCCGACGTGCAGGGTGACAGGGTTTTCGTTCATCCGGATGCTTTGCGGTCCTTCATGCACATTCAGGAAATGTCCTACCCCATGACCTGTCCCGTGGAGGAAGTTCATGTGATGCTGCCATATCGGCATACGAGCCAGTACGTCCAATTGGGCTCCTCGTGTTCCTTCGGGGAAAACGGCCATGGCCAATGCGATATGTCCTTTCAGGATGAGGGTGTAGTCGGTCTTTTCTTCTTCGGTCAGTTCGCCCAGTGCAATGGTACGGGTAATGTCGGTTGTTCCGTCCAGGTACTGTGCCCCCGAATCCAGCAGTAAGAACCCTTCGGGCTTGAGAACAACGTCCGTTTCCGGTGTAGCTTCGTAATGAACGATGGCGCCGTGTTCTTTATAGCCGGCGATGGTATCGAAGCTCTCGCCGATGTAGAGGGGTTGAGCGGCCCGGAGTTCATGCAGTTTTTTATCGATGCTGATTTCGGTTTCCTTGCCGGTCGGTACGGCTGTCTCAAGCCATTTCAGGAATTTGACAAGAGCTACGCCGTCCTTTAACATAGCCGAACGTATTCCGCTTATCTCCTGTTCGTTTCGGATTGCTTTTAGCAGACTTACAGGGGAAGGGCCGGTTACAATCGTACATTCCGGAGCGATAGCCGAATAGACCGAATAATTGGTTTTGGATGGCTCTGCCAGTATGCTTGTGTTGTTCAGCTGCTTCAGGAATTGCTCGATTTCATTATAAGAATGTATTTCTATCTTGCTGTGATGGAGGTATGCTGCAAGTTCTTTGGTTACTTTCTCTGGTTCGATAAAGAAATGTACACTATCCTGTCCTATTAATAAATAGCTGATAACAACGGGGTTGCAGTGTACGTCGTTCCCGCGGATATTGAGTGTCCAGGCTATCTCGTCCAAAGCTGTGAGCAGAATGTACTTTGCACCGTCTTTTAGGATAGCCTTACGGATAGTCTCTATTTTCTCTTCGCAGCTTTTTCCTGCATAACAGATGTCGTAGATAAAAGCTGGGGTGTTTGGGATGGATGGACGATCTGTCCACAGTTCCTCCATGGGATCGGCAATGGCTTTGATAGAAATATTTGCTTCGGCCAATTCTTTTTCCAGTAAAGCAACTTGTGTGGCAGAAAACATTTTGCCGTCAATACCTACTGTCTCTTCGGTTTTTAGGTGAGCAGACAGAAATGCCGGTATGGAGGGAGTTTCTGGCAGCATTTCTTTATATAATACTATTTCAGTACCTTCTAACTGTTGTGCCGCCTGTAAAAAGTAACGGGAGTCGGTCCATAAACCGGCTTCATGGTGAGTTATGACCACTGTGCCAGCTGATCCTGTGAATCCCGAGATCCATTTTCTCGATTCCCAGTGTGGGGCTACATATTCACTTAAGTGTGGGTCGGTACTTGGAATGATGAAGGCTGCTATGCCTTCTTTTTCCATAATAGTTCGGAGCGCTTTAATACGCAGATTGGTGTTCGGATTCATATTGCGTACATATTATATATAAAAGGGATGATTTTTCACCAAAGTTACTTACTTTCTTTTAATAATTCAACTTTGGTGGGCTTAAGTTGTGTTGAATCGAAGAGAGGAGAGTTCATTTCGTCGGTTTTCTGTATTTGGGAATCGGGAGTCTTTGGGTTGATAGCTTTGAAGAATGACTAGCTTGTTGCTGTTGGAAAAACATGATTTTCAGTCTTATTCTATGATTTTTCTTCGGAATGTTTTGTGAATAAAGAAAGTATGTGTATTTTTGCGGCTCGAATTAATCGTGAGATTTTTAACCTATTAACAACTAAAAAACAAAAAAATGATTGTAGTACCTGTAAAAGAAGGCGAAAACATTGAAAAAGCGCTGAAGAAGTTCAAAAGAAAATTTGAAAAGACTGGCATTATTAAGGAATTAAGAAACAGACAACAATTCGACAAACCGTCTGTAATTAAGAGACTTAAGAAAGAACATGCCGTTTATGTTCAAAAACTTCAGCAAGTAGAGGATTAATAATTCGTAAATTCCTTTGAAGTATTGAATTCTTTTCATACATTCGTTGCATGAATTATTGATGTAGCGATATGTTGTTGATAGATGCTTTTATAGAATATTTGCGGTATGAGCGGAATTATTCGGCGGGGACAGTAGCCTATTATAAAGCTGATATCCAAGAACTGCAAGATTTTATAGAAGAAAAAGTCGGAGACTTGACTCCTTCGGAAGTAGATGCGGAACTTATCCGTGAATGGGTGATAAGCTTGATGGATAAAGGGCTTCTTGCTTCTACGATCAACCGAAAGTTGAGTTCGCTCAGATCTTATTACAAGTTTCTGCTCCGCAAAGGAGAAGTGGATTCTGATCCGCTGCGAAGAGTGGTGGCTCCTAAAAAGAAGAAGGTCTTGCCTGTCTTTTTAAAGGAGAGTGATATGGATCGTGTGTTGGATGATACGGATTTCGGTGAAGGATTTAAAGGTTGTCGGGACCGCTTGGTTATAGAAATGTTCTATGTAACAGGAATGCGTCTCGCCGAACTGATCGGACTCGATGATGGAGATGTTGATTTTTCTCTTTCTCAGATTAAAGTGACGGGAAAAAGAAATAAGCAACGCTTGATCCCTTTTGGCGAAGAGCTGAAGGTGATGATGTCCGAGTATGTCAACAAGAGAAATGAGGTAGCGCCGGTTCGGTCGAATGCTTTTTTTATTCGCGAAAACGGTGAACGTCTTTCTCGGAGTTTCGTTACCAACCTTGTGAAACGAACTCTTTCAAAGGTAGTTGCTATAAAGAAAAGGAGTCCACACGTGCTGCGGCATACTTTTGCGACAACGATGCTGAATCATGATGCAAAGTTAGTTGCGATTAAAGAATTGCTGGGGCATGAAAGTTTGGCGACGACTGAGGTTTATACGCATACTACATTTGAGGAGCTAAAAAAAGTGTATAACCAGGCTCATCCTCGGGCCTAAATAAAAAAGGAGGTAACTATGGAAGTAAGAATTCAATCAATTCACTTTGATGCGTCAGAGCAATTGCAGGCTTTTATTCAGAAGAAAGCTGCTAAGTTGGAGCGATTTTACGATGATATACAGAAAGTAGAGGTGTCATTAAAGGTAGTTAAACCAGAAACTGCAGAAAATAAGGAAGCTGGTGTTAAAGTGCTGGTTCCGAATGGCGAATTTTATGCAAATAAAGTTTGCGACTCTTTCGAAGAAGCGGTAGACCTGTGTTTGGATGCTTTGGAAAAGCAGCTGGTTAAGTACAAGGAAAAACAACGAAACAAATAAAAATCCGCTAAAATTTTGCGGGTAAAAAATAAATGCCTAAATTTGCAGCCGCTTAGCCTAAGCAAGGATGCAGCGGCTGCATAAAATAAGCCTCTTTAGCTCAGTTGGCCAGAGC
>NZ_FR882993.1:0-2068 GCF_000435115.1 Bacteroides sp. CAG:633
AGCCACAGCCCTGTCGCTGTTTTGCAACCGGGCCAGTTGGCGGGCAATGTCCCGGTAGGTTACCGTCTGTCCGTAGGGGATTTCCTGCAGCAACTTCCATACCTGCTGGCGGAAGGGGCTTCCTGCGAGTTGCAGGGGTGGGGTACTACCGGGCCGGCAACCGCTGAAGTAGTCGGCCAGCCACAGGCGGACATCACCGAACAGGGGCAGGTCGCGCCATTCGTATGCGCCGGCCGTCAGGTCGGGGAAGTACTTCTGCCCGTCAAACCACAGGCCGGTCAGGCAACGGCCGTCGCTGGCCATCGTCATCGGTCCCAAGGGCGAGAGGTAGGGTTGCAGGTAGGGCATGGCGCATGTGTGTGAAGGAGGTTACTTCTTCTTCCTCAGGTCTTTGCCTTCGTATCGGCAGATGGCATCTATCCAGTCCTGCTCCAGGGGTTTGGATTCGTGTTTGGTGAGGTCGAACGCCACCATCACCGAGGTGCAGACGCATTTGGTTTCGTTCGTCAGCGTGTCGATGACCCGTTGCGCCAGCCGGAAGCTTTTGGTACCGATTTCGGTGACGGCAGTCTGCACGGCAATGTGGTCGGAACCGTAGATTTGCGAGAGGAAGTCGGCTTCGATGTGGACGACGACAATGCCGTCCTTCTCCCAGTCGACATGCGGACACACCGAAGCGAAGTATTCCGTCTTGCCCAAATCGTAGAACGAGAAATAGACGGTGTTGTTGACGTGTCCGAACTTGTCGACGTCGTTAAAGCGTAGTTGTATAGGCAGTGTGTGGTTAAAGTGAATTTCTTCCATTGTTTTCTTCGAAACGTTGTTAGTTATCGCTGCAAAAATACTATTTTTGCGTGTTTAATCAATGAAATTATACAGCAAGAAATGACAGAAGACATCAAAAAAGCCTGCGAGGTGATGAGCCGGGGCGGGGTGATATTGTATCCCACAGACACCATCTGGGGAATTGGGTGCGACGCTACCAACGAAGAAGCCGTGCGCCGCGTGTACGAAATCAAGCAACGTGCCGACAGCAAGGCCATGCTGGTGCTGGTCGACTCGGCCGTCAAGGTGGACTTCTACGTGCAGGACGTGCCCGAAGTGGCATGGGACCTCATCGAACTGGCCGACAAGCCGCTCACCATCATCTACTCCGGAGCGCGCAACCTGGCGCCCAACCTGCTTGCCGCCGACGGCAGCGTAGGCATCCGCGTCACCAGCGAAGCGTTCTCCAAACGCCTTTGCCAGCAGTTCCGCAAGGCCATCGTTTCGACGTCGGCCAACATCAGCGGACAGCCCTCGCCCGCCAACTTCAGCGAAATCAGCGAGGAAATCAAGTCGGCTGTCGACTATATCGTGGGTTTCCGCCAGGAAGAGACCGGACACCCCAAACCTTCCAGCATCATCAAGCTCGACAAGGGCGGACTGATAAAAATAATCCGGGAATAGAGCAATGGCAAAAGAACATAAAAGCAGATTGCAGCGCTTCATCATCTGGCGCGAGAAGAACCTGAAGGAGAAACAGTTCATCCTCATCCTGAGCTTCCTGGTGGGCATCTTCACGGCTTTCGCGGCACTGATACTGAAGATGCTGATACACTGGATACAGAACTTCCTGACGGAGAACTTCGATACGACCGAGGCCAATTACCTGTATCTGGTCTATCCGGTAGTGGGTATCTTCCTGGCCGGACTGTTTGTGCGCTATGTGGTGAAGGACGACATCAGCCACGGAGTCACCAAGATTCTGTACGCCATTTCGCGGCGGCAGGGGCGCATCAAGCGGCACAATACGTGGTCGTCCATCATCGCCAGCTCCATCACCATCGGGTTCGGTGGTTCGGTTGGAGCCGAGGCGCCTATCGTGCTGACGGGGTCGGCCATCGGGTCCGACCTGGGTTCCGTCTTCAAGATGGAGCACCGCACGCTGATGCTCCTCGTGGGCTGTGGTGCGGCGGGTGCCGTGGCAGGCATCTTCAAGGCGCCCATAGCGGGACTGGTGTTCACGCTGGAGGTGCTGATGATCGACCTCACCATGTCGTCGCTGCTGCCCCTGCTGATATCGGCG
>NZ_FR882993.1:2076-3321 GCF_000435115.1 Bacteroides sp. CAG:633
CCTGCTGATATCGGCGGTGACGGCGGCAACGGTCTCCTACGTGGTGACCGGGCAGGAAGCCATGTTCAAGTTCCACCTGGACCAGCCTTTCGAGTTGGGGCGCATTCCCTACGTCATCATGCTGGGCATCTTCTGCGGACTGGTTTCGCTCTACTTCACCCGTGCCATGAATTCGGTCGAAGGCGTCTTTGCCAAACTGCAGAAGCCATACAAGAAACTGATGGTGGGCGGTGCCATGCTCAGCATCCTCATTTTCCTCTTCCCTCCGCTCTACGGCGAAGGCTACGACACCATCGAACTGCTGCTCAACGGCACCAGCAATGCCGAGTGGGACACGGTGATGAACAACTCCCTCTTTTACGGGCACAGCCACCTGCTGCTCATCTACCTGATGCTGATTATCCTGTTCAAGGTGTTCGCTTCGAGTGCCACCAACGGGGGCGGCGGTTGTGGCGGTATCTTTGCGCCTTCGCTCTATCTGGGCTGTATTGCCGGTTTCGTGTTCTCGCACTTCAGCAACGAGTTCGACGTGACGGCCTACCTGCCCGAAAAGAACTTTGCCCTGATGGGCATGGCGGGCGTGATGAGTGGCGTGATGCATGCCCCGCTGACGGGTGTCTTCCTCATTGCCGAGCTGACGGGCGGTTACGACCTGTTCCTGCCTCTGATGATTGTTTCCGTCAGTTCCTATCTGACGATTATCGTCTTCGAGCCCCACAGCATCTATTCCATGCGTCTGGCCAAGAAAGGCGAGCTGCTGACCCACCACAAGGACAAGGCCGTGCTGACGCTGATGAAGGTGGAGAACGTGGTGGAGAAGGACTTCATTGCGGTTCGTCCCGACATGGATTTGGGCGAAATGGTGCGGGCCATTTCCCAGTCGAGGCGCAACGTCTTCCCCGTCACCGACCAGGAAGGCAAGTTGCTGGGCATCGTCCAGCTGGACGACATTCGCAACATCATGTTCCGACAGGAGCTTTATCACCGCTTCACGGTGGGCAAGTTCATGACTTCGGCTCCGGCGCGCCTGCTCGATACCGACAGCATGGAGCAGGTGATGCAGACTTTTGACGACACACAGGCATGGAACCTTCCCGTGGTCGATGCCGACGGGAAGTATCTGGGTTTTGTGTCGAAGTCGAAGATATTCAATTCGTACCGTCAGGTGCTGGTGCACTTCTCGGACGAGTGATTTCTGTAGAAGGAAGGCAGGGAGGGATGCGTCGGATGGTATCTGAAAGTGTT
>NZ_FR882994.1:0-1531 GCF_000435115.1 Bacteroides sp. CAG:633
TCTGCGGCCCTACGGTCTATGGCGATCCGCACTTGGGACACGCCCGTCCGGCCATTACCTTCGATATCCTCTTCCGCTACCTCAAGCACTTAGGATATAAAGTGCGCTATGTGCGCAACATTACCGACGTGGGTCACCTGGAACACGACGCTGACGAAGGCGAGGACAAGATAGCCAAGAAGGCACGTCTGGAACAATTGGAGCCGATGGAAGTGGCACAGTATTACACCAACCGCTACCACGAGGCTATGGATGCCTTGGGCGTACTGCGTCCCAGCATCGAGCCGCAAGCCTCGGGACACATCATCGAGCAGATTGAACTGGTAAAGGAGATACTGAAGAACGGATATGCCTACGAAAGCAAGGGTTCCGTCTACTTCGACGTGGCCAAGTACAACCACGACCACCACTACGGCAAGCTGTCCGGCCGCAACCTGGACGACGTGCTGAACACCACCCGTGAGCTGGACGGACAGGACGAGAAGCGTAACCCCGCCGACTTCGCCCTGTGGAAGAATGCACAACCGGAGCACATCATGCGCTGGCCGTCGCCTTGGGGCAACGGTTTCCCGGGCTGGCACTGCGAATGTACGGCCATGGGACGGAAGTATCTGGGCGAACACTTCGACATACACGGAGGCGGCATGGACCTCATCTTCCCGCATCACGAATGCGAGATAGCACAAAGCGTAGCCAGTCAGGGCGACGACATGGTGCACTACTGGATGCACAACAACATGCTGACCGTGAACGGACAGAAGATGGGTAAGAGCTACAACAACTTCATCACCCTGGAGCAGCTCTTCACCGGCACACACCCGCTGCTGGAGCAGGCCTACACCCCGATGACCATCCGCTTCTTCACCCTGCAGGCACACTACCGCAGCACCGTGGACTTCGGCAACGAGGCCCTGAAGGCCGCTGAGAAGGGACTGGCCCGACTGATGGATGCCGTCAGCGGACTGGAAAAGATTACGCCCGCACAAGCATCGACGGTGGACGTAAAGCAGTTGCGTGAGAAGTGCTACGAAGCTATGGACGATGATTTGAATACGCCTATCGTCATCGCCCACCTATTCGACGGAGCCAAGATGGTGAACAATATTCTGGCAGGCAACGACACCATCACTGCTGCCGATCTGGAGGAACTGAAAGAAACCTTCCACCTGTTCTGCTTCGACATTCTGGGTCTGAAAGCCGAGAACGCTTCGAACGCCGCCCGCGAAGAAGCCTTCGGCCACGTAGTAGACATGCTGCTGGAAGAACGCGCCAAAGCTAAAGCCAACAAGGACTGGGCTACGAGCGACAAAATACGCAACGAACTGACCGCCCTTGGTTTCGAGATAAAGGACGGCAAAGACGGTTCGGAGTGGAAACTCAATAAATAATTTCCTACTCCCGCCGCTGCAACAGGCACGGATGGCATTGCCTTTTTCCCAACATCGGTCAGGAAAGGCGGTGCCGCCCGTGCCTTTTTCATGTCCTGATGGCGGCGCGGCATTCCGTCATCCTGCCACCCGCCGGCTCCTTA
>NZ_FR882994.1:1542-2614 GCF_000435115.1 Bacteroides sp. CAG:633
CTCCCACCCGCCGGCTCCTTACAGAGCCGCTACAAGCTTACGGATATTGGCCAACTTCTCCATGAAGGTTTTGTTCGACTTGGCTACCTGCATGTCGTAATCGGCTTGCAGTCTGATCCAGATCTCCGCATCAATTCCCAATGCGGCTTCGAACAGCAACGCATACTCGGTCGAGACGGCACGTTTGCCGTTCAATATCTCGTTGAGCAGCGTAGGCGAGATACCCATCTGTGCGGCAAGCTTCCGTTGCGACAGACCACGATATTCTATCTCGTCCTTTATCATTTCTCCGGGATGAATCGGTTCCGAAGGAGTCAGATTGTTGGCTATCATTTTGGGGTCAACGCCTTTCAAGGTAATCATAGTGCTTCTTATTTATAATGATGGGATAAGCAGGAAATGCTCGTAAAGCTCCTGCAAACGGCTGTTTTCGGAGGTGACGGCCAATGCATTTCCACTTACAGAAACAAAGATACTACCTTCATCGGGCATTCACAAATATGTGAACACTTCTTTTTATACACCTCACTCCTTCCCACTCCGGGGGCTTTACCTATTAATGGTTATTGACGCGAACGTTCCGAAGGAGGGAGGGAGAGAACGGGCGGCATAAATACCAAAAACTGGCGATTGCGGAAGTACCTTTTTCTGCGGAACTTTGCAGCCGGATAACCAAGTACATAAACAGCGTGAAAACAAGTACATTTACACTATGGGTGGCAGTCCTGATGTGCCTGTCGGCAGCAGGGATGCTCCGCGCACAGGACTTCCACGGCAAAGGTCACCGATGCCTGGTATCGGGCAAAGTTACTTCGACCGAGAAAGAAACAGTCGATTTCGCCACCGTTTACCTGAAAGGGACTTCCTTCGGCGGCACAACCAACGGCGAAGGGCGTTTCCGCATCAAGGCTCCTGAGGGGAAATATACATTGGTCGTCTCGGCCGTAGGCTACAAGACGGTGGAGCAGCCACTGGACCTGCAACGCGGCGAGGAACGCGAGGTGAACATCACCATCGCCCCCGACGTGCAGCAGTTAGACGAAGTGACCGTCGTTTCGACCGGTGTCGGCCG
>NZ_FR882995.1:0-7909 GCF_000435115.1 Bacteroides sp. CAG:633
GTTGACGAAAGCAAACATCAGCAACAGACGGGCTTCGTACATCGGAATACCACGCTGACGCATGTAGAACAAGGCTGCGTCGTCCAGCTGACCGACCGTCGCACCGTGGCTACACTTCACGTCGTCGGCATAGATTTCCAGTTGTGGCTGCGTGTACATACGAGCCTCGCGCGTGGCACAAAGGTTGCGGTTGGTCTGCTGCGAACTGGTGTGTTGTGCACCGGGACGAACCAGTACCAGTCCGGCAAAAGCACCCGTAGCCTGATCGTCGAGCACATACTTGAAAAGCTCGTTCGACGTACAGCGGGGCACGGCATGGTCGATGACGGTGTGAGTATCGACATGCTGGTTCTTGTCAGCAATGGCCATGCCGCAGAGGTTGATTTCGGCATTCTCGCCAGCCAGGGTCACGTTGACAGTATTGCGTGTGGTGCCACCTGTCAGCGTCATACCGTTCAGCAAGACATTACTTCCACTGTCCTGACGGACGTACATGCTGCTGACACGCACGGTGCTGGTATGTGTTTCCTCCAGCTCGTAGAGGTCGAGTACGGCATTCTGTCCCACAAAGACTTCCACCACTTGTGTAGCCAGGAAGTTGACTGCATCCATTGCATGATCGCATACCAGCAAACGGGCCTGCGCACCGTCTTCCAGCACAATCAGCACACGACGGTTCACCATCAGATTGACGTCGCTGCGCAGGATATTGACCAACTGAATGGGGCGTTCTACCACTACGTTCTTAGGCACATAAAGCAGCACACCGTCTTGCGTCAAAGCCGTGTTGAGGGCAGTCACTCCGTCCTTGGATGTATCGGCCAGCTTGCCGTAGTATTTCTTCACCAGTTCGGGATGCTCCGCTGCCAGCTGACGTAAGCTGCCGAAAAGCACGCCTTCGGGCAAATGCGACTTGGGCAATGACTTGCTATAAAAAGTATCGTTCACAACAAAATAGAGCGAAGTGCTCATGTTGGGCACGTCGCACTTGAACACGTCGTACGGATTGACTGGTATGTCGAGCTGCTTCAGGTTGAGCCCGTAGTCGGGTTCGAACAGTTTGCTGACATCGGTGTACTTGTATTTCTCGTCCTTGCGGGTGGGGAAGCCCAGACGCTCGAAATCGGCAAACGCCGCTGCACGGGGGGCATTCATCACCTCGCAACTGTGCTGGCATATCATGGCCTCGCACTGCGAGAACAGGTCTATGTATTGTTGTTCGGGTCTCATAATCTCAATGAAGAATTATGAATGAAGAATGAAGAATGAAGAATTTACCTCCAATCCATAAGCGAAAAACAGCAATTCTTCATTCTTCATTCTTCATTCTTCATTTAACTGCTCTTTCTTTATCCAGTCGAAGCCGCGGTTCTCGATTTCTGTTGCCAGTTCGGGACCACCGGTCTTCACAATGCGGCCGTTCAGGAGGACATGTACCACATCAGGCTTCAGATAGTCCAACAGACGCTGATAGTGCGTAATGACCATAGCCGAAGTCTGCGGCGTGCGCAGCTTATTGAAGCCCTCGGCCACAATACGCAACGCATCCACATCAAGGCCAGAGTCTGTCTCGTCGAGAATGGCGAAAGTCGGCTCCAGCATAGCCATCTGGAAGATTTCGTTGCGCTTCTTTTCACCGCCGCTGAAGCCCTCGTTCACCGAACGGTTAGCCAGTTTGCTGTCCAACTCGACGATGGCACGCTTCTCGCGCATCAGCTTCAGGAACTCGCTTGCCGAAAGAGCAGGCAGATGGCGATACTTGCGCTGCTCGTTGACGGCAGTACGCATAAAGTTCACCATCGATACACCGGGAATCTCGACCGGCGTCTGGAAGGAAAGGAAGATACCCTCGTGAGCACGGTCTTCGGGCGAAAGGGCCAGCAGGTCCTTTCCGTTGAAAGTAATGGAGCCACGTGTCACTTCGTAAGCAGGATGGCCTACAAGAACATTGCTCAGCGTACTCTTTCCGGCACCATTCTGCCCCATAAGGGCGTGTACCTCACCGTCGCGGATGGTAAGGTTGATGCCTTTCAATATCTCTTTGCCATTGATGCTGGCATGAAGGTCTTTTATCTCTAACATAACTTATGTAATTAAGAATGAAGAATGAAAAACGAAGAATTACTTTTTCCTCATCCCGACTTCCTCATTCAATTTGATTCTTAATTCTGCATTGTTCATTCATCATTTATCCCACACTGCCTTCCAGCGAGATGCTCAGCAGTTTCTGAGCCTCGACAGCAAACTCCATGGGCAACTTGTTGAGCACTTCCTTGGCATAGCCGTTGACGATAAGCCCCACGGCGTCTTCGCTCGAAATACCGCGCTGGTTGCAATAGAATATCTGGTCTTCACTGATTTTGCTGGTAGTAGCTTCGTGTTCCACTACCGCCGTTTCGTTGTGAATGTCCATGTAGGGGAAGGTATGTGCACCGCACTTGTCGCCCAGCAGCAACGAGTCGCACTGGCTGTAGTTGCGGGCATTGTCAGCCTTGGGGCTGACACGAACCAAGCCACGGTATGAATTCTCGCTCCGTCCGGCCGAAATACCCTTGCTGACAATGGTCGAACGGGTATTCTTTCCGATGTGTATCATCTTCGTACCTGTATCGGCCTGTTGGTAGTTGTTGGTCACGGCTACGCTGTAAAACTCAGCCACAGAATTGTCGCCTGCCAGGATGCACGAAGGATACTTCCAGGTAATGGCACTACCCGTCTCGACCTGCGTCCACGACAGCTTACTGTTCACACCCTTACAGATGCCACGTTTGGTGACGAAGTTATAAACACCACCCTTGCCTTCGGCATCGCCGGGATACCAGTTCTGCACAGTGCTGTACTTCACCTCGGCACGGTCGTGTACCACAATCTCCACGATGGCAGCATGAAGCTGGTTCTCGTCACGCATTGGAGCCGTACAGCCTTCCAGATAGGAAACGTAAGCATCGTCATCGGCCACAATCAGTGTACGTTCAAACTGCCCTGTACCTTGCGCATTGATACGGAAGTAAGTAGACAATTCCATGGGACAACGTACACCTTTGGGGATGTAAACAAACGATCCGTCAGAGAATACAGCGGAATTAAGCGCAGCAAAGAAATTGTCGCGGTAAGGAACAACCGAGCCCAAGTACTTCTGCACCAGATCAGGATGCTCGCGAATGGCTTCACTCATCGAACAAAAGATGATGCCTTTCTCCATCAGTGTTTCCTTGAAAGTAGTCTTTACAGAGACGGAGTCCATCACGGCATCCACGGCCATGCCGCTCAGTGCCATCTGCTCCTCCAAGGGAATACCCAGTTTATTGAAGGTTTTGATCAGTTCAGGATCCACTTCGTCCATACTCTTGGGACCTTCCTTCTTCTTAGTCGGGTCGGCATAGTAAGAGATGGACTGATAGTCAATCTCGGGAATGCGGAGGTGAGCCCATGTGGGCATCTCCAGTGTCAGCCAGTGGCGGTAAGCCTTCAGGCGGAACTCCAGCATCCAGTCGGGCTCACCCTTCTTTTGGGAGATAAGACGGATAACGTCTTCGTTCAAGCCCTTCTCGATGACATCGGTATGCACGTCGGTGGTGAAGCCATATTTGTACTTCTCCTGCGTGAGTTCCTTGACATATTTATTGGGTTCTTCTTGCATCACAATATAAAATCAATGAATTATTTATGAATCACTATACTATAAGTCAACCGAAAGTTTGTCCAAATCACCGTTTACAAATTCTTCTGCAACTGTTTTTGCCACAGGAAAGAAGATGCCGGCAAACGATTCCATGGGATAATATAACACCGATTCTTTCTTTTTTGTTTTATCAATCAGTGAATTATCGGAATCGATGAATTCGAGTACACCAATCAGCAGACTGACCAGCAGAAGATACTTCAATGCGCCAAGCCCCGAGCCCAACCAACGGTTCACCCAACCCAAGGAAACAGCCTCCATGGCTTTAGTCAGTAAAGCGGCTATCAGCGTAAAAGCCAAAGGTACCGCAATCCAGATCAGGACAAAAGCCAGTATTTGTGCAAACGTCATGGAATCGGTCAGAGCAGGACATAGCTTTTCGGCTACCGAAGCATACAAGGCTTTAGCAGCCAATAGTCCTACAATCAGTCCGAGCAGGGATGCCAGCTGTTTAATAAAACCTTTGATAAATCCCAGCACTGCCCCGATACCTACAATAACAAGTATGATGATATCAATCGTTGTCATGCTTCTCTCTATTTGCAAGGCTATGGCCAAAAGTATTCTTCTGTTTCGGCATTACCTTATTTATTATATAAACTTCAGCCGCAGGCAACACCGACAACGCAGATTTCACTTTCCCTTGCAGTATGACAACACGAATCATTCGTGCAGCACAAAATCTATGTCATCCGCGTTAGCTGCGGCTGAAGAATCAACTATTCAAATTACAATGTCTGCTTTACTTCTACTTCTTCATAGGTTTCGATGATATCGCCCACCTTGATGTCGTTGCAGTTGGTCAAGCTGATACCACACTCGAAGTTAGTACCTACTTCCTTCACATCGTCCTTGAAGCGTTTCAGTGCATTGATGTTTCCGCTAAAGATTACAATACCATCGCGAATAAGGCGTGCCTTGTCGGTTCGTTTCACCTTTCCAGTCTTCACCATGGCACCAGCTACCATACCAACCTTGCTGATGTTGAATACTTCGCGTACTTCGATGGTTGCAGTTACCTGTTCCTTCACAGTCGGAGCAAGCATACCTTCCATAGCGGACTTCACTTCCTCGATAGCGTCGTAGATCACAGAATACTTACGGATATCTACACCTTCCTGCTCGGCCAACTTGGCTGCCGAGTTAGACGGACGTACCTGGAAGCCGACAATAATAGCATCGGAAGCGGCGGCCAGCGAAACATCGGATTCGGAAATCTGTCCCACACCCTTGTGAATAACGTTAACCTGAATCTGCTCGGTAGACAGCTTGATAAGAGAGTCGCTCAAAGCTTCGACAGATCCATCCACGTCGCCCTTCACAATAATGTTCAGTTCGTGGAAGTCGCCCAAAGCCAAACGACGTCCTACTTCGTCCAGCGTCAGCATCTTCTGTGTACGCAATCCCTGTTCGCGCTGCAACTGTTCGCGTTTGTTGGCAATTTCGCGTGCTTCCTGTTCGGTTTCGATTACGTGGAACGTATCACCTGCAGCCGGCGCACCGTTCAGACCCAGGATCAGAGCGGGTTCAGCCGGACCGGCTTCTTTCATACGCTGGTTACGTTCGTTGAACATGGCTTTCACCTTACCATAATTGGTTCCGGCCAACACGATATCGCCCACTTTCAAGGTACCGTTCGAAACGAGCACTGTTGCCACATAACCACGACCTTTATCAAGTGAAGACTCAATGATAGAACCTGTTGCCTTCCGGTTGGGATTAGCCTTCAGGTCAAGCATTTCGGCTTCGAGCAAAACTTTTTCAAGCAGTTCGGGAACACCAATACCCTTCTTTGCCGATATATCCTGTGACTGATATTTACCACCCCATTCTTCAACGAGGAAGTTCATACTTGCCAGTTCTTCCTTAATCTTATCGGGGTTGGCAGTCGGTTTATCAATCTTGTTGATGGCAAAAACAATGGGCACACCGGCAGCCATGGCATGATTGATAGCTTCTTTGGTCTGCGGCATCACATTGTCGTCGGCTGCCACGATGATGATAACAACGTCTGTTACCTTGGCACCACGGGCACGCATGGCAGTAAAGGCTTCGTGGCCCGGTGTATCGAGGAATGTAATCCGGCGTCCGTCTTCCAGCTTCACATTGTATGCACCGATGTGCTGCGTGATACCACCCGCCTCACCGGCAATAACGTTAGCCTTACGGATATAGTCGAGCAACGATGTCTTACCATGGTCTACGTGACCCATCACAGTAACAATCGGGGCACGAGGCTGCAAGTCTTCTTCTGCATCAGCTTCTTCGACAATGGCCTGAGCCACTTCGGCACTGACATACTCGGTCTTAAAGCCAAACTCCTCGGCTACCAGGTTGATAGTCTCGGCATCGAGACGCTGGTTGATAGATACCATAATACCGATGCTCATGCAAGTTCCGATTACCTGTGTCACAGGTACGTCCATCATGCTTGCCAATTCGTTAGCTGTTACAAACTCCGTCAGCTTCAGTACTTTGCTATCGGCCATTTCCTGATTTTCGAGTTCGTGCATACGGTCGGCCGCCTGTTCACGTTTCTCTTTACGGTACTTGGCTCCCTTACTCTTACCTTTGGCTGTAAGACGTGCCAACGTTTCTTTTACTTGCTTAGCAACATCTTCTTCGCTTACCTCCTGTTTCACTACAGGCTTCTTGAAGCGATCCTTATTCTTCTTTCCGCTACCTGGCTGTCCGGGCACTCCCGCCATCGGGTTACCACCTTTCTGACGGTCGTTTCCTCCACGCTGGAAGTTGGAAGCATTATTGATATCTACTTTTTCCTTATTGATGCGCACGCGTTTCTTCTTGCCGCCCAAGTCTCCATCGTTGATGTCCTTCATCTTGCTGTCTTCCCGACGGATTTCCTTAATGATGGCTTCTTTCATCTGCTTGCGCTGATCCATGCGCTGCTTTTCCTTCTCTTCACGCTCGCGTTTCTTTTCTTCCTTCGATTTCTTCTTGGGGCGTGTAGACTGGTTCAAAGCAGCCAGGTCGATTTGTCCTATGACATTGATTTTCGAAACGAACTCCGGCTGGCGAATCTTGAAGATTTCCTCCTCGCCCGATTTCTTCGTTTCTTCCGTATGCTCAGCTTCAGGTTCCGCTCCATCTGCCTCGTCCGATGCAGACGCATTTTCCTGAAGAGGTTCTTCTGCTGGTTCGGCTTGCTGACTGGCAGACACTACGTCTTCCTGACTGTCGGCAGCTGCGGCATCCTGTACCAAGGTCTGCTCGGGCTGCGAAGAAACAACCTGTGCCTGCGGCTCGGGCTGTGACTCTTCTACTTGTTTGTCGGATTCATCGGCCGTTACAGTTGTCTCCTGTTCAGCCTGTACATTGGTGGCCACTTCTTCTACTTTCTCTATTGTTTCCACGTTTTTTTCCTCGGTACTCTTCTCCATTTGCGTATTATGTACTTCTTCCTCTTTCTCCACTACCGGACGACGGTTCAGCTTGTCAAGGTCGATCTTACCTACTGGCTTGAACTTCGGGCGTATATCTTCCGGAATCACAGTTCTGATTTCTTCTGACTTCGTTTTCTCCTGAGTTTCCGTTTCGTATCCGTCGATCGATACAGAAGCCTTATTACGCTCCTTGTTCTGACGTACCTGGCTGAAACGTTCAGACTTCATCTTGAGATCCTTGTCTGTACTGAACTCTTTCTTGAGCATTTCGAACTGTTCATCCGTAATCTTCGTGTTAGGATTTGCCTCCACGGTAAACCCTTTCTTTTGCAGGAATTCGACAGCCGTCGTAATTCCTACATTCAAATCTCTTGTTACTTTATTTAACCTAATCGTCATACTTTAATTTTAATGAATAATAGTGGAGAAAGAAGTGGGGTAAGTCATGCTGTTCGCTCGGACTTACTCATTGTTGTCGTCTTCAAACTCCTGTTTCAAAATACGTAATACATCGTCCACCGTTTCTTCTTCCAAATCGGTCTTTTCGATCAGCATTTCACGGGGCGCGTTGAGCACTGCCTTGGCAGTATCTATACCGATAGACTTGATGGCGTCGATCACCCATCCGTCTATTTCGTCGCGGAACTCGTCGAGATAGATATCTTCGTCCTCAACGGCACTGTCATCCAGTTCACGGAAGACGTCGATGGTGTATTCTGTCAACATGCTGGCCAACTTGATGTTCAAACCTCCCTTACCGATAGCCAATGACACTTCTTCGGGTTTCAGGAAGACTTCGGCCTTGCGTTCTTCTTCGTTCAGA
>NZ_FR882995.1:7928-10455 GCF_000435115.1 Bacteroides sp. CAG:633
CAGACGTATGGACGAAATGTGTGCAGGGCTGAGGGCACGTTGGATAAAGAGTTGTATGTTGGATGTATAATTGATCACATCAATGTTCTCGTTACGCAGCTCGCGTACGATACCGTGGATGCGGCTTCCCTTCACACCGACGCAGGCTCCTACGGGGTCGATGCGGTCGTCGTAGCTTTCTACGGCAATCTTGGCACGTTCGCCGGGAATGCGTGCAATCTTCTTGACGGTGATCAGACCGTCGTTGATCTCGGGCACTTCCATTTCGAGCAAACGTTGCAGGAAGACGGGCGACGTACGGCTCAGAATGATTTTCGGATTGTTGTTCTTGTTGTCCACACGGGCTACCACGGCACGGGCCGTCTCACCTTTACGGTAGAAGTCGCTCGGAATCTGCTCGGTCTTGGGCAACAGCAGTTCGTTTCCTTCGTCGTCGAGCAGCAGGATTTCTTTCTTCCAGATCTGATATACTTCTGCATTGACAATGGTGCCTACCTTGTCGATGTACTTGTTGTAAAGGCTGTCTTTTTCAAGTTCCAGTATCTTGGAAGCCAGTGTCTGGCGCAGATTCAGGATGGCACGGCGTCCGAACTTGGCAAAGTTCACTTCGTCGGTCACTTCCTCGCCCACCTCGTACGAAGCATCTATCTTCTGTGCCTCGCTCAGCGAGATTTGCAGGTTGGGGTTCTCCAGGTCTTCGTCGGCCACCACTTCACGGTTACGCCATATTTCGAAGTCACCCTTGTCGGGATTCACGATTACGTCGTAATTCTCGTCGGTACCAAACATCTTTGCAATGACGCTGCGGAACGACTCTTCCAGCACGCTCACCATCGTGGTACGGTCTATATTCTTCAGTTCCTTAAATTCCGAAAATGTGTCTATCAAGCTGACAGTTTCTTCTTTCTTGGCCATAAGTCTTATTTAAAACTGATTAAGTATTTAGTATATTTTATTTCTTCGTATGCAAAGGTCAGGTCTTCGTCTACCATTTTAGGACGTTTGGCACCTTCTTCTTTCACCTTCTTCTGTACAGTCACGATGAAGTGTTGTTCGTCGGCATCCTTCAGCACTCCGTGCAGTTTACGCCCGTCGCAGGTAAGCACTTCGACTTCGCTGCCGATGTGGCAGAGGTATTGTTGCAGCACCTTGAAAGGTTGCCCGATACCTGCCGAGCCTACTTCCAGCTCGTAGTCTTCTTCTTCTCGATTCAGCTTGGACTCAATGTAGCGGCTCAGTTCCACACAGTCTTCAATCCAAACACCGTCTTTGTGGTCTATTTCTACCACGATTTTATCATCCGGGCTGATGGTCACATCGACCAGGAAGTAGTCTTTTCCTTCCAGCCACTCATCAACAATCTGACAAACAGTTTTCTTTTCTATCATAGATTAACTAATAAGAACAAAAAAGAGGAGCTTGATTGCCCCTCCACCTTTCATCCGTTTCCGGTGCAAAGATATAAATAATCTGCTCGCCTGCAAAATATTAGAACGAAAAAATTACGCAACAGAAACAAGCTGTGCGGCGCATAGGGGTTTCTCCTGCACTCAATCATGCGCATTTCAAATTTTTATTTCATATCCGGTAGGTTCTTTCCAAACGTAATATATGGCTTTTCTCCCTATTTAACCTGCCCAAATCTCGGAATTCGCTCAATTTCTTCCTCAAAAGAGGCAATTTAAATGAAATTTCCAACGTAACTTTGCGAAGTTAACTAAAACACATCACGTATCATGAAAACTTTACTCAGAACACTGCTTATTCTGCTTGCAGGAAGTTGCCTCTGCACAAATCCGGCGAAAGCACAAAACAAACAGCTGAAACCACGCCTGGTAGTACTGACCGACATCGCTCCCGCCAATGTGGAGCCCGACGACATGGAGTCGCTCATCCGTCTGCTGGTACATGCCGACTTGTATGAAATTGAAGCCATCATCGCCACCAGCGGGTGGAACAGCAGCGGCGGTCCTTACCCCACCAGCTGGATGGACAGCATCAGCACCGTCATCGACGCTTACCAGAAAGACTTGCCCAACCTGATGAAACGCTCGGCACAGAGCGGATTCCTGCCCCTGAAAAAGGAGAACCGCCAACAACAGCTTGGCTATTGGCCCAGCGCCGACTACCTGCGTAGCAGGGTGATGGCGGGCAGCCTGGAACTGGGTAAAGACAAACTGGGAGAAAAGAACAACTCGCGCGGCAGCGACTTCCTGATTCAGCTGGCCGACGAGGACGACGACCGCCCGCTGTGGATTACCGCCTGGGGTGGAGCCAACACACTGGCACAAGCCATCTGGAAAGTGCAACGCGAACGGACGGAAGAGCAACTGAAGGCCTTCTTAGACAAACTCTACGTCTATACCATCACCGACCAGGACGTGCCCTGGGGCGACCGCGGCAACCACAAGTACAGCTCGCACTACTGGATGCGCCAGACGTGCGGCAAGTCGCTGCGTTTCATCTGGGACGAAAGTGCCTGGCTCTCGCAATGCGCACTGGGCAGCAGCCGCTGGGTCGAATACGC
>NZ_FR882996.1:0-2748 GCF_000435115.1 Bacteroides sp. CAG:633
CACGAAGCACCATGCCGTAAGTCCTGCCCACACAAACAAAAAGAGGAAAAGGGCCAGAAACCCATTCATCTTGAAACCTGTAAAATTCACTTCTTTCGTTTCCATATTATTTCAGTTTTAGATATAAGTTTCACAAAAATCATAATATCATTTTGATATCACAAAGATATAGTTCCGAAACGAGAAAAACAAGCAAAAAAAGATTTTTTTAGTGGGGAGGGGAGGAAAATCAATGAAAAATTAAAAGTTGAGGGGTGAGCGGTGGGGGGTGAGGGGGATTCTTTAGACACGGATAACACGGAGGACGCAGATTCTATTTTCAGTCCGTGATAATCTGCGTAATCTGCGACGATTCGAATATTTTAATTATTCATTATTAATTGATTAACGTAATTTGCAGGTGTGTGTATGTGTGTAGAGACGCAAAATTTTGCGTCTCTACCTATATAATCGTAATTCGTCCAGATTAATTTTTAAATCCGCATCATCCCCGCCATCCGTGCCTAAAAAATCCCCCTCAACCTTAAGCCCTAAACTCTCAGCACGGCTGCTCCATCCCCACTTTTACATCACACCAAATTGTCCTCTAAAAATTTTTTCATCGGTTGCAAGGCATCAATATCCAAGTTCCAGTACATATTTTCCTCAAAAAGCCAGTCACCATGCCCCAGCCTTTTCCGCTGAGTGTTGCTCAACCGCTGTGAGTTTATATAAGTATGCAGCTTGCCCTTCAAATTAGGTACACTATACAACGCCTCCCCTTTATCATCTGTCACACCTGACACGCATTTTTCATAGTCCTCAAAACAGTCAAAAAACACACGATGCAAATCACGCCTTGCAGCACATTCCATCAACGTCTCCACATCTCCGTCCGACTGATTGTCCGGATACAAAAAATAAGGAAAAGATACATCATGGTCCGAACTTCCTTTCTCTATGGCAGCCTTACGTTTCTGACATCCCCAGCCTTTAGCCTCCGTATCAGCATCCACAAACACCAATACCTGTTCACCGCTCTCCCGCGCCAAAGCCATCTGATTACGAATAGCCTCGTTAAACAGATTATCAATCCCATCCATAAAAATAAAGCCAACCTCCTTATCCGGGAAAAAACGATTCAAGATTGCTTTCAAAAAATGGAATTCCGATGTCTTATTATTCTTAGCTTCAATAAAGATTCTGTTCATAAACAACCGAGTATTTTCTATTTTTCAAGCCAGCCGCTTCCCACCAGCCTCCTTCAGCTTGCGTCACCTCACTTCAATTTCCTGATTGATGGAATAATCCAGACTCTCCAATGAATAATGATAAGCCTTCAATTCGTCATCCGAAGTTCTCAGCAGTTTAAAAGCGGTGACAAGATTACTATATTCACCTTTTGCAGCATCGCGAAGTCCTCTTATCGAATCAATATCGTGCGTGGTGACAAACAGCTGAGTATTATTCCGAACCGCAGCATTGATTAGCACCTTCCACAAATCGCACATCACCGAATAATGGAAACCATTGCTGATTTCATCCACCAACAAGGCTCCGTCCTTACAATCATAAATGGCAGTCAGAAGAGAAACGATTTTCCGCGCACCGTCTCCCATCATATTGACCGGAATACGCTTGCCAAGACCCACATCCACCAGCATTTCGTTGTCCGTAAATATAAAATCAGTTATACGGGGCTCTATCAGTTTCAGGCCTTCTACTATAAAATGCTCATCCTTGTTCTGCTGTACGTTTTTCAATCCCTGAATAGATGCATTGAAATCATATTTGGGACTTAGATAAGTGCAACGCAATGCTTCAGAATAATTGTTATCCAGCACACGGGTCACATCATTGGTATCCTTCGGATTAAAACGTAGCTGGGACGCATACGGAACGCCGTTAACCTTAAAATCAAATTTCAAGCCATAATTGCCTTCTGCCACATTCGAAAGACTGCTTGCCGCATCCGGCTGAATGGAAACCGTGTCCGAACTTTGCTCAAAGAAAGAAATACTTAAATCACGTGTTTCACCGTTCTCCAATTGGATATGTATAGGTTGGGTAGTATCTAAATTATAGAAATCCAGCCGCATATCGTTCAACTGAAATTTCCCATAACCACGCATGAGGTTGATCTGGAAAGGGAGCAACGGGTTAGACAGCCCACTGGCCAAGAACAGCGATTCCAGCAAAGACGATTTCCCACAATTGTTCTTCCCAAAGAACAGGTTTACCCGCCCAAAGTTTTCAATGCAGGCATATCGTATGCCTCTGAATCGTTCTATTATAATTCTTTCAAACATTCCACCGGAAATTATCAATCACTCATGCTTCGGCAACAAAATCTTACTTGAGAACAAAGGTATTATCTGCCCCAAACGAGCAATCCTGTCCCTACCTCCTTAACCCCTGCAAGCTTAAGTCAATCCGCCACTTGAGTCAGTAATGGTTATACATAAACACAAAATTACGAAAAAACTATTATTTATAAACCCGAACTGATATTATTTTAATCCATCCGACTCAAAATCCCAGCTTTCACCTCCATCGCTTCCCTGTTTCCTATTTTTAAATCCGCCTCATCCCCGTCATCCGCGTCTAAAAAATCCTCCCTCTCAACCCTAAACACTAAACGCTAAACCCTAAACCCAACTATTAATTTTTAATTTTTAATTTTTCATTCTTAATTATTCCTCGCTTCTTCATTAGCTTCGCAATGTAAATCCCAAAAACAAAATAGTATGGCAACAATCAAAGTAAAAT
>NZ_FR882997.1:0-990 GCF_000435115.1 Bacteroides sp. CAG:633
GCTGCTCGAAGGCGTCACCTTCAAGAACTCGCCCAGCTGGTGCTTGCATCCGCTGTCATGCGAACATATCACCATCGACAACGTAAAAGTATTCAATCCCTGGTACTCGCAGAACGGCGACGCCCTCGACCTGGAGTCGTGCACCAACGCCGCCATCACCAACTGCATCTTCGACGCAGGCGACGATGCCATCTGCATCAAGTCGGGCAAGGACGAGGATGGAAGAAAGCGTGGCGAACCCTGCCAGAACGTCATCGTACGCAACAACATCGTCCTGCACGGACATGGAGGCTTCGTGGTGGGCAGCGAAATGTCGGGCGGCGTGAAGAACATCTACGTGGCCGACTGTACCTTCCTCGGCACCGATGTAGGTCTGCGGTTTAAGAGCACCCGCGGACGCGGCGGAGTGGTAGAAGGCATCTACATCGACCGCATCCAGATGATTGACATCCCCTACGAACCACTGCTGTTCGACCTCTTCTACGGCGGCAAGGCAGCCGGCGAGGAGAGCGAAGACGACCTGCAGGGACGCATGAAGGCCGAGATACCGCCCGTAACGGAAGAAACACCTGCCTTCCGCAACATCCACATCGCCAACGTCACCTGCAAGGGTGCCGGCCGTGCCATGTTCTTCAACGGACTGCCCGAGATGCCTATCGATAACGTCACCATCAACAACGTCACCATCAGCGACGCCAAGCAGGGCATCGTCATCAGCCAGGCGCGCAACGTCACCCTGGAGAACGTACACATCGGCACACCGGGCGAGGCCATGCAGATAAAGAATGCACAAGACATCCGCGTCGACGGCCAGACTTATCAGAACCCCGGCCCGAAAGCCATGCCCGTCAAGATGTAAAACCCGCCGATAACGACAGGTAACAACAGACAGTAACCGCCGCAGAAGCAGACAACCAGCCTGCCTCCTGCTGCACAAACCATACAATCCATTAAAACTGCAATATGAGCAAGATAAACTCCAAAGTGGCC
>NZ_FR882998.1:0-5510 GCF_000435115.1 Bacteroides sp. CAG:633
GCGGCGGAAGTAGCCGCGGGTGTAGGTACACTGTGCCTCTTGTTTCAGATAGTAGGCAAACAAGCGTGCGTTTGCGCTGCCTAACAGATAGGTTATCAGCTTGGACAGGCGGGGGCTTTCCATCAGCCTCGCTGTGTCGGTGATGCCGTCTTCCAAAAGGATGCGTCGGTATGTGGACAGAATACGGCTGTCCCGCACTTCCACACCGACCGTTCCGCAGTGGTAGTCTATGAAGTCGGCGCAGAGCCGGGCACTCTCCGGGTCAAGGTTTTGTTTGCGGTAATCGTAGATGCTTTGCAGATAACTGTCTGCCTGTTTGTTGAGCTCTTTTTGAAAGAATAGTGTTTTCATGGTTTTGTATACAGTTGGTTTATTGAGGGGTGTACAGGATAGGGGCTACTTACCATAGCCTGCCCGAAAGCAGGGTCAGGCGAACAAACGTCAGTCGGTCCCCTTCTCTCAGTACGAGGGAGGTGTCAGCGGTACCGGCTTCTTCATCATTGACAAAAAGGCGGAAGATACCGTCTTCGTACGCTTGCAGGGCATTCTTTACGGCAGCCTCTGCGGAGGCCTTTTCCCCGTTGTAGTTTACACCGAAGCCCACTTTGCCTGACTCGGCGCGGTCGTCTATCTCCTCTTGCGTGAGGTATTTCAATAAATCGTTTTCACCGGGACGTTGATTGTGTCCTTCCACTTGCCGGCGGACAATGGCGGTGATGAGGCTTCGCACATCTGTAAGCGTTTCGTCCGGCAACTCTATTTGCATGGGTTCGATGCAGCATCTGCGTTTCCCTAATTGTTTGGTCTGAATAGATAGATTCATGTTGCATTGAAAATGTTTGGGAACAAAAATAGTGAAACTCGCCCGATTTCGGATGGATTTAGGAAGAATAATGTAAACTATTGGGCTTTCAGGGAGATACGCAGCATTATTCCGCATTTGTAAATGTGTGCTTTGAAGCCGTTTTTTGAATAGTTAAGCGAAAAAATTGCTACCTATCCGTTGCCCATTCCAGTTGTATGGAGTTGTTTGAAAATCCTTTCTGCTCCGACCGTAAAGAACGCAGTTTCATCATTTTGGCTTAGCGAAGGTACTTATTTTTTTAGAGATATGAAAAATATAGGTTCCGGAAGTCAATGGTGATAGCTTTGTCGATGTCTGACGATATTTTACATGCCGATGATTAACTCTGTCTCTGTTAATTTTGCAAACAATGGAACAGATTATGAATCAGACAGATGTAAAGGTTTCGTTCTACCTTAAAAAGAGCGAGGCGGATGCCAGGGGAAACTGTCCCGTGATGGCACGGCTTATTGTCGGCAAGCACTCTGAAACAGCATTCAGTGTCAAGTTTCGTGTGCCACAGTCATTGTGGTCATCCGGACGGGCGTGTGGAAAAAGTGTTGCGGCAAGAGACATAAACAACAGACTGGATGAAATACGTGCTGCCGCGCTCGGCATCTATGCGGAACAATCTGCAATCCGTGAGGATGTAACAGCAGAGGATGTAAAGCATCAACTTTTGGGGATGGCTTCGGAACAAGAAACCCTATTAAGCTATTTCAGACTTTTCATTAGAAATTTCGAGAAACGCGTTGGGATCAATCGTACGGAAAAGACATTGAGGGCTTACCGCAATTCCTACAATCATCTGGTACGTTTTTTACAGATGCAATATAAGCTGTCAGATATCCCTTTTGCCGCATTGGACCGTTCCTTCATTGAAAAATATGACTTGTATCTACGTACGGAATGTTGTCTGGCTTCAGGCACAATAGTCAATCTTACCGTCCAACTGAAAACAATTGTCGGAGAAGCTATTGCTGACGGTATAATAACAGTATTCCCGTTTGTCGGATATGAACCGGTACATCCGAAACCGGAACAGAAATATCTCACCTCCGAAGAATTGAATAGGATTATGACAACACCTCTCCATGATCAGATTCTTTATCATGTGAGAGATATGTTCCTGTTTTCCTGTTATACGGGTATTCCCTATAGCGACATGTGTCTGCTGACAAATGAAAACCTTTCTCTCGCGGAAGATGGTACCTGGTGGATCAGGAGTTCTCGCAAGAAAACCGGTGTAGATTTTGAAATACCGCTTATGGAACTGCCGTTCCATATTATTGAAAAATACCGCGATATGGCTCCTGAAGGAAAGCTTCTCCCCATGTATTCCAACAGTTCATTGAATCGTTATCTGAAACGCATCGCCGAAATTTGCGGTATAGGACGTAAGCTGGTCTTCCATGCAGCCCGTCATACCTATGCGACAGAAATTACACTTTCCCATGGCGTACCGCTTGAAACGGTCAGCAAGATGTTGGGGCACAGTCGTATTGAGACCACACAGCATTACGCAAAGGTGACAGACAATAAGATAGATACAGATACGAAAGCATTGGATAAAATAATTGCTGAGCGGTTTTCTGTAGTTATTTGACAATGGCAAAAAATAGGATTATGAAAAGAAATACTGACAATATGGAAATCAAACGTCGCAGTACATTTGCGATACTGTTTTATATAAACCGCACCAAAGTCCGTAAGGATGGAACGTGCCAGTTGCTGTGCAAGATAAGCATAGATGCCAAATGGGAACAGATAGGAACGAAAGTATCCGTCAATCCGGCAATCTGGAATCCTGAAAAAGGACGGGCTGACGGCCGCAGTGAGAATGCCATTACCGTCAACCGGGCTATTGATGATCTGACCAAAGAAATCAAGGAGCATTACAGGCGGATTAAGAACAGTCTGGGATTTATTACGGCAGAGCAGGTAAAGAATGCCGTGATGGGAGTCGGTCAGAAACCGCTAACTCTGCTGGCTCTTTTCAGAGAGCATAACGAGGAGTTTAAGAAACGTATCGGTGTGGATCGTATAAAGGAGAGTTATGATTCCTACTTACGTTCATATAAGCACCTTTCGGCTTTCGTGCAGGAAAAACGCGGCGTAGAGGATGTACTGCTACGTAGTCTTGACCGTGTGTTCTACGATGACTTTGAACTTTTTCTCAGGACGGACAGGAATTTAAGCCCGAAGAGCGTGCATGAACATCTTTACAGGCTGAAGAAGATGACCATGCGGGCTGTCAGCCAGGGAACAATCCGCCGTGATCCGTATTGTCGCCTTCATCCTGAACTGCCCAAACGGAAAAGTCGTCATCTAAAGCTGGAAGATCTGAAGACACTGCTTACAACACCTGTCGAGAAGCCACAGCTTCAGTTTGTAAGGGATATGTTCATCTTCTCCACTTTTACCGGACTTGCCTATACGGATTTGAAAAAATTGAGGGTAAATGATATTACCCAATCTGAAGACGGTTCATGGTGGATCCATATCCATCGCCAGAAAACAGGAACACTGTCTTCTGTCCGATTGCTGGATATTCCGTTGAAGATAATAGAGAAATATCGGGAACAGAGAAAGGATGACAAGGTCTTCAATCTGTATAGTCGTACGTATTTCATTATGCTCGCCCACCAGTTGGGTGAAGTTTACGGATTTGAACTTACATTTCATAAGGCACGACACAATTTCGGAACCCATATAACCCTTTCATTGGGTGTTCCAATCGAGACAGTCGGCAAAATGATGGGGCATATGCGTATTGAGACCACGCAGCTTTACGCCAAAGTGACTGACAGGAAAGTGGACGAGGACATGAAACGGCTGAAAGCAGCCGGAATGGATCGGATTCCTGGTCTGTATGAAGAAGATGTTATTGTCAGGAAACGAAGAAGGAGATTCGGATACCAATTGTCCGACAACAAAGAAACGACCTTGTAAAGAGGCCGTTTCTTTTACTTTTGCTTCATACCCATCGCTGTTCTTCCCTGCATCTTTTATAAGCGTCATCAAGAACTTTTTGTATGTCTGACTCTTTGTATAGGGCTTTTCCCTGCACAAGATAGTAAGGTATCACACCGAGGGTCCGGTATTCCTGCAAGGTACGCCGGCTTACTTTCAACAGCTTTGAAAGTTCCTCGTCCGTGAGGAAATAATCACCGTGAAATGCGGGCCTTGGAGCCGTCCGTATTGCGTCTATCATGCGCTCCATGTTTTCCAGCCCTTTGAAAATAGTATCAATCCGCTGGTCTTTTCTGTTTATAAGATCGTAACTCATGGCTTTCTTTTTTGTGGGTGATAACTTGATTCCAACAGGCTTTGTACATCTTCCGGTTTGTAGAAGAACTTGTTCTTGATCCGGGTGAAAGGCAACAGTCCTTTCTCGCGATATACCTGAAGTGTTTTCTTGGATATTCGGAGAACCCCGCATACCTCCTGATTGTCCATCCATTTTTTCAGTCCCGCGTCTTTGGTCTGACTACATAGACCGATGACTTTTTTCTCAATCAGGCTGAGGCGGACAACCAATTCGTCAAAGGTCTGTTTTTCCATACATATAATTTCCATACCGTCATTTTATTAGGATTGAAGACCGAGTTCCTTTTTTATTTTCGCAGGCAGCACCTTTCCCTTTTTGTTCAGGAAGTCCTGAACTTCCGAAGCTTTGTAATAGGTACGTCCGTCAATCATGTAGTATGTGACGAGCTTCTTCTGGCGGTAGCGTGCAAGGGTACGCTTGGTAACACCAAGGAGTTCGCACATATCCTGGTTGTCAAGCAGCTTGTCACCCTCAAGGGCGGCCGTCTGCCTGTTCATGCGGTTCAGTCTGTCATCTATCCTGTCAAACCGTTCCATTATCTGATGGAGCATCATCTGGAATGTCTCCCTGTCTATCTGTATCATAATGAATTCTGTTTTTAGTGTAATAATTCCATTTTTTACACCGTGTTGCGCAACAGGTTTCATTATGATATAGGCCAAAACATGGACCAATGCAGCAAGACACACCCACATAAAAATATATCCCACTGGATTACAGTGAGATAAAAAATAGAAATTCAAAAAGACATGTTTGGGTAACGTTGCAGAAACATTGCAGTTGCGAGAAGCTATTGCAATGTTTTGCGATATATCAGACGGCAAATACCGTTACGGAAACTTTTTGAGGAGTGCAGATTCCAGGAGCAGGAATCAAGAAAATCAGATATTCGTATTCCATGGCCGGAAATTACAGGCAGCATATAGATGACAATTTCGTCGGGAAGGTGATATACAGACAGTCTGCGTAATATTTCCGTATCTTCACGTTCGGATATTATTGCCTGGAATATGGAATCAGAGGAAGTGGTATCCTTGAAACAGATAAGATCGACCATCGGGTAGTCAGGGGCTATGGAAAATGTGCTGTGCTGTTTCCAGAGAAGGAATCCGTTCCTGTCTTCTCTTATCCATTCCATCAGCTTGTCATCATCCGGGAAGTAACCGTCGATGGTCATTGCGAATACGATCTGAACTTTTGCCATACCTCTACCTGTTATAAATAAAAGCGTGAAACTCACACATTTTCAGGTAGGGGCTCTGGTAAGCCCATTGTAGATAATGCATGAGCTCACGCTATTTTTAGGCATAGCATAAGCTGCACGCAAAAGTCTCT
>NZ_FR882999.1:0-4270 GCF_000435115.1 Bacteroides sp. CAG:633
AGCCGGTTATGCAGGCGGCATCGTCTCTGCCGGAGTAGACGGAGAGCGGTGTGCCGAGGCAGCAGCACAGTATTGCGGAGTTCTTTAAATATACAGTCTATAAAGTACTTGTACAAAAAATATCCGCAACTTCCTTCAAAGCTTCGGAAAGGCAACGGATAAAACCCGTATTGCCCTGTCCTTTGCGAATGATAGTTGCGGATATTCTTAATTCCTCAGAAGGAACGTTATTTTACCTCTTCTCCTTCGGCGGGAGCTGAAGAAGGAGCCTGCGAAGCCTGACTGGCTGTTTTTTCGCCACCTACGTTCACTGTTACGTTGATGGAAGAGGGCTGTTGCTGGTAAGGCATACGGTTCTTCGGGTCGGGACCATATTGGTTAGGACCTACCGTACCATCGGCAAACAGCATGTACAGACCCAGAATGATGTTAATAAGCGGAATAAGACCCAGCAAAATGAACCATCCGGACTTGTCAACATCGTGCAGACGCTTCACGCCCTGCGCCAGACCGAACCATGCATCGGCAATGAGGACAACGAAACCAATCAGCACACCAAAACCAAAACCGCCAGCCGAATTGGAAGCCGCGCCTAAAAACATGGTTCCTACACCCAGCGCCATAGCTATACCACCAAAAACAGAACTGATAACGGCAGACAGAAAATACTCGATTCTACGAATACGTCCGTCGAAAGAGAAAGGAGCTTTAAACATAATGATATTAAATTTAAGTAAATAATAAGTTTTGCGTCTTAATTGTGATAAGCAACAAAGATTATACAAATATACTAAAAAATGCACAAAAAGCAAACAATTATATCCTTTTTTCCACCCGATTCTGAATATCAGTCAGCTTTAGAGGAAATTCTTTATCAGCCTGTCACCGGTATTTTTGTTTCTGCCATTTGCCGGTTTCCGCAAAAATGACGTTCTTTGCAGACACATCAATCATTAATTCCAAAGTATGCCCTCGCCCGAAATCGCCATTATCGACCCGAACACACTGAGCAGCCTAGGCCTGTGCGGCCTGCTTGAAGAGCTCATACCGGGTGCAGTCATCCGCATGTTCCCCTCGTTTGCCGCCTTCGCAGACGACACGCCCGACATGTACGCGCACTACTTCGTTTCGGCGCAGGTCTATTTTGAGCATACGGTTTTCTTCCTGCCGCGGCGCCCCAAAACCATTGTGCTGGCAGCGGGCGAAGGCAACCCGCAACTGGCCGGCGTGCTGACACTGAACATCTGCCAGCCCGAGAAGGACCTTGTACGAAGCATCGTACACCTGCACGGCCACGGACACAAACACGGGCATCCCGGCAAGCTGCCCGCACCCGCCATGCCCGTCGGAGAGAAACCCGCCAACATGCCCGCCGGTCACGAACTGACGGCGCGCGAAATCGAAGTACTGGTACTGGTGGTAAAAGGCCTCATCAACAAAGAGATAGCCGACCGCCTGAACATCAGTCTGACCACCGTCATCAGCCACCGCAAGAACATCACCGAGAAGCTGGGCATCAAGTCCGTCTCGGGGCTTACCATCTATGCCGTGATGCACGGCTATGTGGAAGCCGACGCCATTTGACCCGCCCCGATTTCCTCATAAGTGAGGATTGCACGTTCCGCCGATTTGCCTTTACTTTGCGGCCTGAATAGACAATACATCAGCTCATGAAGAAAATCATCCTGAACGTACTGGCGTTGCTGGCCATCGGAGCAACGCAGACAGTCCGCGGAGAAGAAGTTCCACAGGACACCACCAAAGTGGTCGATATCGAAGAAGTAGTAGTCATCGCCACACCGAAAGAGAACAGCCGGCTGCGCCAACAGGCCCTCTCGGCCACATCGCTGTCGCAGGCCGACATGCGCAACAACGCCGTGCAGTCGGTCAAGAACCTGTCGGCCCTTGTGCCCAACCTGTTCATCCCCGACTACGGTTCGAAACTGACTACTTCGGTCTACGTGCGCGGCATCGGTTCGCGTATCAACACGCCCGCCGTCGGACTGTACGTGGACAACATTCCCTTCATCGACAAGTCGGCCTTCGACTTCAACTACTCCGACATCGAACGCATCGACGTGATGCGCGGCCCGCAGGGCACCCTGTACGGACGCAACACGATGGGCGGACTGATACGTGTCTTCACCAAATCGCCCTTCACCTATCAGGGCACCGACCTCACGCTGAGCGCCGCCACCTACAACAACTACAAGGCCAGCGTCAGCCACTACCACCGCATCAGCCAGCAGTTTGCCTTCTCGGCCAACTTCTTCTACGAACACAAGGGTGGGTTCTTCAAGAACGCAGCACTCAATAACGAACGGGTGGACAAGGACGACGAGTTCGGCGGACGCCTGCGTGCCATCCTGTTGCCCAACGAGAACCTGAAATTAGACTTCACCCTGAACTACGAATACACCCATCAGGGCGGATATCCCTACGAATATACCGGCGTGACCGAAGGCGAGGAAGACCGTGCCGACTACATCGGCCGCATCGCCTACAACCACCGGAGCGGCTACAAACGTAACCTGCTGAACGGCGGTCTGAACCTGGAACACCAGGCCGACAACTTTGTGCTGAGCAGCGTGACGGGCTTCCAGCTGCTCGACGACCACATGGACCTGGATCAGGACTTCACCGAACAGAACATCTACACCATGATGCAAAAGCAGAACTCGAAGACGCTGAGCGAAGAATTGGTACTGAAGTCGAAGCCCGGCCGCCGCTGGCAATGGACAACGGGCGCCAGCGCCTTCTACCAATGGCTGCACACCGATGCCCCCGTCACCTTCCAGAGCGACGGCATGACATGGCTGAACAGCATGACCAACGACAATGCCAACCGCTACATGCCCACCATCTCGCAAGGGCCCATGACCATGCAATTCGTGTTCAGCGACGTGATTGGCGGCAGCACACTGCCCATCAGCGGCGTGTTCGACACCCCCGTGCTAAACGCCGCCCTCTTCCACCAGTCCACCTTCAACGACCTCTTCGGTGCCGAGGGACTCTCGCTCACATTAGGTCTGCGCATGGACTACGAACGCTTGAAACTGGACTACAACACCGGTTGCACCTATTCGCACACCTACTCGCTCAGCGGCAAGCTGACACCGGGCGACCGCGTCATCCCCATGGTGCCCGAAACCCGCTTCGACCAAAGCCTCAGCTACCGCGGCAAGCTGAATCACGACTACATCCAGCTGCTGCCTAAGGTAGCCCTGCAATACGACTTCGACCGCCGCAACAACATTTACGCCAGCGTTTCCAAAGGCTACCGCTCGGGCGGCTACAACATACAGATGTTCAGCGACCTGCTGCAGACCGACATGCGCAGCGCCAACATGGGCGACGTGGCATCGGCCACCATCCCCGTCATCGAAGGCGTGGGCATGATAGACGATGCCACCAAACAAAAAGTCATTGCCATGCTGAACGGCATGGCACAGAAAGCCGAAACCGACGTACAGCAAGCCACCCTCTACCGCCCCGAATATTCGTGGAACTACGAAGTAGGCGCCCACCTCACCCTGCTCAACGGACGCTTGCAGACCGACCTTGCCGCCTTCTACATGGACACACGCGACCAGCAGATTTCGCGCTTCGCCGCCAGCGGACTGGGACGCATCACCGTGAATGCTGGAAAAAGCCGGAGCATGGGAGCCGAAACATCCCTGCGCGCCCAGCTGACCAACGACCTGACGCTGAACGGAAGCTACGGCTACACCTACGCTACATTCACCGACTACGTCGTGAGCGACGAAGTGAACTACAACGGCCGCTACGTACCCTTCGTTCCCAAACACACGTTCAACATCGGTGCCCAATACATCATCGGTCTGAAGAAAGGTGCCTGGTTGGACAACATCACCCTGAACGCCCACTACAAAGCTGCCGGACGCATCTACTGGACCGAAGAGAACAACGCCAGTCAGGCCCTGTACGGCACCCTGAACGGCCGCATCAGCCTGAACAAAGGCAACGGACAGATAGCCCTGTGGGTGAACAATGCGCTGAACACCCGCTACCAGGCCTTCTGGTTCGAGACCATGAGCCGCGGCTTCGCCCAAATGGGACGCCCCGTACAGATAGGCATCGACCTGCGCTGTCGTTTCTGAAAAATAAACATTTCACAGGTTCCCGCCTGTCGTCGCTATCCCCATCCAGGCTTGCGGCTGCAGGCGGGAATCTGTGTTTTCTGCCCGCAGCCAACCTGTGCCGCGCCCTCCTTTTTCAAGCCACTTGCCAACCGTTTGAGCAACACAAG
>NZ_FR883000.1:0-15292 GCF_000435115.1 Bacteroides sp. CAG:633
GCTCGCGAGCCACACTTGTGTTTCTCGCGAGCCGTACAAGTGTCTCTCAGAAGCCCCTCAGGTGCTCCCTCCGCAAGGTTCACGACCACTCCCCCTCCATCTGCTTTTTCGCAAGGAAAGACAGCATTTTGATAGTATATTCTAAAAAAAATGTATAATTTTGCCCGAAGAGAAAAGAATTTAATTGACCAACGATATGAAGATAGCAATCATAGGTGCGGGCAACATGGGAGGAGCCATCGCCCGCGGGCTGTGCAAGGGAACCATCATCCCTGCCGCCAACATTATCGTATCCGATCCCTCGGCTCAGAAGTTAGAAGCCCTGAAGGCCGACTATCCCGACATCTGCACCACCAGCGACAACTGCCAGGCTGCCAGCCAGGCCGACATCGTGCTGCTGGCCGTCAAACCTTGGCTGGTACACGACGTGCTCAGCGGAATCAAGTTGAACGAACAGCAGATGCTCATCTCCATCGCCGCCGGCATCAGTCTGGGCGAAATCTGGAACCTGCTTGGATGTCCTCAGATGCCCATCTTCCGCCTGATACCCAACACCGCCATCAGCGAGATGCAGAGCATGACACTCATTGCCAGTGCCCACGCCAGTGCCGAACAGCAACAACTGGTGCTCGACATCTTCAACGAAATGGGACTGGCCATGCTGCTGCCCGAAGAAAAGTTTGCTGCTGCCACGGCCATGACCTCGTGCGGCATCGCCTATGCCCTGAAGTACATCCAGGCAGTCATGCAAGCAGGCATCGAGCTGGGCATCTATCCCAAGGACGGCATGAAGATGGTGGCCCAGTCCGTCAAAGGTGCCGCCGAACTCATCCTGAAAGGCGACACCCATCCCGCACTTGAGATAGACAAAGTCTGCACCCCCGGCGGACTTACCATCAAAGGCATCAACAGCCTGGAGCACGATGGATTCACGTCGGCACTTATCAAGGCGGTAAAAAACAGTACCATTTAATACTAAACACTAACAGCTAACCACTAAATAACAGTATGGACGAACAGATTAAACAAATAGCCGAGCGTCTGCGTGGACTGCGCGACGCCATGGAACTGACAACGGAAGAACTGGCCAGCGATTGCGGCATCGACCGTCAGGAGTACGAACAAGCCGAATCGGGCGAGCACGACATCTCCGTAAGCATGATGCAGCAGATAGCCCGCCACTACGGCATCGCCCTCGATGCCCTGATGTTCGGTGAAGAGCCCAAGATGAGCACCTACTTCCTGACCCGCGCCGGCAAAGGCGTAAGCGTAGAGCGAACCAAAGCCTACAAGTACCAGTCACTGGCTGCCGGATTCAAGGACCGCAAGGCCGACCCGTTCATCGTCACCGTCGAGCCCAACGATAACCCCATGCACTACAACACGCATCAGGGACAAGAGTTCAACCTCGTCATCGAAGGCACCCTGCTGCTCAGCATCGGCGGCAAGGAAGTCACCCTGTATCCGGGCGACAGCATCTACTTCAACTCCAGCCTGCCACACGGCATGAAAGCGCTGGACGGAAAAACCGTACGGTTCCTGGCAATAATCATGTAAATGAAGAACTAAAAATGAAGAATGAAGAATTTCCATGCAGCGGGGCAGCTTGCCCGGATTCTTCATTATTCGTTCTTCATTCTTCATTCAAACAGAGATTCTTCATTCTTAATTCTCAATTCTTCATTAAAAAGATTCTTCATTACAACAACTATGATAGAAAGATTTCTAAAACAGACCACATTTACCTCACAACAGGACTTCAAAGAGAACCTGAAAATAAACGTACCCGAGAACTTCAACTTCGGCTACGACGTCGTCGACGCCTGGGCAGCCGAACAACCCGATAAACCCGCCCTGCTCTGGACCAACGACAAAGGCGAACACCGCCAGTTCACCTTCGCCGACATGAAGCGCTACACCGACCAGACGGCCAGCTACTTCCAGAGCCTTGGCATCGGCCACGGCGACATGGTGATGCTCATCCTGAAACGCCGTTACGAGTTCTGGTTCAGCATTGTGGCCCTGCATAAGCTGGGAGCCGTTGTCATCCCCGCCACCCATCTGCTGACGAAGAAAGACATCGTCTACCGCTGCAACGCTGCCGACATCAAAATGATTGTCTGCGCAGGCGAAACGGTCATCACCGACCACATCACCGCCGCCATGCCCGAGTCGCCTAGCGTGAAGTGCCTGGTCAGCGTAGGTCCCGAAGTGCCCGAAGGCTACGAAGACTTCCACAAGGGCATCGAAGCCGCCGCACCCTTTGTCCGCCCCGAACACGTCAACACCAACGACGACATCTCGCTGATGTACTTCACCAGCGGCACCACGGGCGAACCCAAGATGGTGGCTCACGACTTCACCTACCCGCTGGGACACATCGTGACGGGCTACATCTGGCACAACCTGAAGCCCAACAGCCTGCACCTCACCATCGCCGACACCGGCTGGGGCAAGGCCGTATGGGGCAAACTGTACGGACAGTGGATAGCCGGAGCCAACGTCTTCGTCTACGACCACGAGAAGTTCACGCCTGCCGACATCCTGCAGAAGATTCAAGACTATCACGTCACTTCGCTTTGCGCGCCGCCCACCATCTTCCGCTTCCTCATCCACGAAGACCTGACGAAGTACGACCTGTCTTGTCTGGAGTACTGCACCATCGCCGGCGAAGCCCTGAACCCCGCCGTGTTCGAGACCTTCAAGAAACTGACCGGCATCCGTCTGATGGAAGGATTCGGGCAGACCGAAACCACCCTGACCGTAGCCACCATGCCTTGGATGGACCCCAAACCCGGCAGCATGGGTTTGCCCAATCCGCAATACGATGTCGACCTCATCGACCACGAAGGTCGCTCGGTAGAAGCCGGCGAGCAGGGACAAATCGTCATCCGTACCGACAAGGGTAAGCCCCTCGGCCTCTTCAAAGAGTACTACCGCGATCCCGAACGCACCCGCGAAGCTTGGCACGACGGCATCTACTACACAGGCGACGTGGCCTGGAAGGACGAAGACGGCTACTTGTGGTTTGTTGGCCGTGCCGACGATGTCATCAAGAGTTCGGGCTACCGCATCGGCCCGTTCGAAGTAGAAAGCGCGCTGATGACCCATCCTGCCGTTGTAGAGTGTGCCATTACCGGTGTACCCGACGAAATCCGAGGTCAGGTAGTGAAAGCCACCATCGTCCTCTCCAAAGCCTACAAGGACAAGGCCGGCGATGCCCTCATCAAGGAGCTTCAGAACCACGTGAAGAAGGTGACCGCCCCCTACAAGTACCCGCGCGTCATCGAGTTCGTCGACGAACTGCCCAAGACCATCAGCGGAAAGATCCGCCGTGTGGAGATACGGAAGAACGACGAGAAATAATAAGCAGTAGCTATTATGTCATTAAAAATTCCCAGTTAGGCAAAAATTTTTCCCTAACTGGGGAAAAAATACAGGCTACTTATAGCCATTCTGCAACCCTGCACAAGGCAAACAGACGGCTGCTGCCCAATCCTCAATCAACCACCTCGAACAGCAGCGCCAGGCTCGAATACTCTGTCCGCAATGCGGATGCTACAGACAGTCCTGCCTCCTTAAGTATCTTGCCGCTGATGACTTTGCCGTTCAGGGCCGAGGGCTTCTGCTCATTTTCCGGCGTAAGGTCGGTGATGCGGTATGTTTTGTTTTCGTCCAAACCGGAAAGTACGACGTCGGGCATAAGCTGGTTGAGGAAATGCTCTGTCTTATAGACAAACAGTACAGCCTTATCCTTTTCGGGAGTGGCATACATCAGGGAAGCAATTCCTTTCTTGTCGTACGGAGATACAAGGCGGTAAAGATCGCCAAACTGTACAACCGGACGTATCTTCTTGTACGCAGCTATGGCTCGTCCGGCAAATGCCTTATCGGCATCGGTCATGTCCTTGGGCTGTATTTCCATGCCAAGGCGGGCGGACATGGCAACGTCGAAACGGTATTTCAGCGGAAGTACCCTGCCGGTCTGGTGATTTCTGTTGGCGCTTACATGAGAAGCCATCGCTATGGACGGATAGAAATTGGAAACGCCCCACTGCATATAGATGCGTTGCAAGGCATCCGTATCATCGCTCGTCCAGAATTCGTTGAAATAAGGCAGGAAGCCGTAATTCACTCTACCTCCGCCACTGGCACATGCCTGAATCACCAGATTCGGATATTTTGCACGAATGCGCTCCAATACTTTATTCATGCCCCGGTGATACTCGATGTAGATGTGCGACTGTTTCTGATTGGGCAGATAGTGGGAACCGTAGTTCATAAGAGCCGCGTTGGCATCCCATTTGATATAAGCTATTTCGGGATATTCGGTCATCAGTTTGTCGACTACGCCGAATACAAAGTCCTGCACTTCCGGATTGGTCAGGTCCAGCACAACCTGGCTTCCTCCACGTCCGGTCGTAAGCGGGCGATTGTCCTGGCTCAGTACCCAGTCGGGATGCTTCTCAAACAGTTCGCTTTTGGTGTTGGCCATTTCCGGTTCAATCCAGATGCCAAACTTGATATTATGTTTTTTGGCCGAAGCCAGAAGCCCTCCGATGCCTTCGGGCAGTTTTTCCCTGCAGACGGTCCAGTCGCCCAGACTTGTTTTGTCGTTATTGCGCGGATATTTGTCGCCAAACCATCCGTCGTCCATTACGAACAGTTCGCCGCCCATTGCCGACATGTCTTTCATCATCTGGTCCATTCCTTCCTGATTGACATTGAAGTACACGCCTTCCCAACTGTTCAGCAGGATGTCGCGTTCTTTGTTCCCCTGATTCAGCTTGTACGCCCGGGCCCATCTGTGGAATGCACGGCTCACGCCGCCCTTGCCTTCGGAACTGTAGGTCATGGCCAGTTCGGGAGTTACGAACGTTTCTTTAGGCTCTAAAATATAATGCGAAACTTCCTCGTTTATTCCTGCGATTACATTGATTCTTGAGTTGTCTGCAATAATCTTCATCAGATAGTTTCCGCTCCATGCCAACGATGCTCCGATCACCCTTCCGTTTTCTTCCTGCGGGCAACCATCCAAAGTGAGCATAAACGACGGATTGTCTGTCTGCGTATTGCGTATTCCCTCCTTGTTGGCTATTACCTTCTGTCCGTTGGTCAGCTTCTCTTCTTCCATCATGTTTTCGGCACCCCACGTACCGTGAAAATGAGTCAGCCAGTTATCGGCCCGCTTGACCGGCAGCGATGCAGAGGCGAACTTGTACAGGGTGAGCGCCTTCTTTGCGTTATTGGTTATTTCGACCCATGTCGAGATGATGTCCGTTCCCTTATACGCCTTGTAATACTGCTTGACAACCAAAGGATAGACTTTGTCCTTCAGCGTGATTTCGGTTATATCCGATTCCTCGTCCGAGTACTGCCTTACTCCTTCCACAACCAGGTCGACCGACATATTGCCGTCCGAATGTGCCACGGCAAAAGCTTTCTCGCCATACGAACTGATGCCGAAGCACGGATAAGTTTCTGCCCAGTATGCCAGACCGGCATTGTATATGCCGTCTATTTCATTCTCGGCGATTCTCGTTCCGTAATACTGGAACCTTGCCTGTTTTCCCTCGTCAGCCTTGATAAGCAATGAGGTGTGCCGCGTTGATACCAAATAGTCTTTTGCCGACAGTGCCCCTGCCGACAATGCTCCTAAAAGAAGCAATCCTAAAAATTTCCCATTCATACGTATTCAATCTGTTATTATAATACAACCTATGTGCAATATTCGCAAAATAATCTGACATCTGCAAGCAAATGGGCAAGAGGTTACAGGGGATGCTGCGGCGAAGCGGTAGGATGCGAAGTTGGGAAGGGGAAATGAATCTTTCAAGATTTATGTAAACTCGACGCAACCGCCTCAAAACAAAAATCGCAACCAGCTGTCATCCAGATGATTGCGATTTTTATTTCGTACTCGAAGCGGGAATACTAAATATAAAATACTATGAAATAACATAAATCTTAATACTACTGATATTCAGCATATTATAAATACAGAATATTGCACGAAATATCATAAAATTGCATTAAATTGAAATTATCACGCCAAAAACACGCCAAAAATTTGAAATTGGCGTGACTATTGTGTATATTTGTAGTGCGTTTTAAAATTAATATCATTATGGCAACAATAGAATTAAGATTATCGTCTAAGATTCAAGACAACGGAAGAAGTGAAGTATTACTTCGCTTATATCAGGGAAGCAGACTAAATTTGCGAGCAAAAACAGGCGTTTATGTATGTCCTGAACATTTTGAGTATTACATAGACCGTAAGAACACACTACTTACAGGCGGTAAGGTTTCTGATAAAGCGGTCACTATGACGTTAGCGGATGCAGTAAAAAATAAAGTAGTCGTATTCGACCGTGGCGAGGTGGTTGTAAAAAATAGGATTGAGTCAGAGGATAAAACCTATCACGACCAAGCAAAAGACACAATAGACAATTTAAAGAGAACCATTATCAGTGAATATGAAAAAGCAGCCAAAGACACGCTAACAAGTGCATGGCTACAAACCGTTATTGATAAGTTTCACCACCCCGAGAAATATCAGGAAAAAGAAGAAAAACAAGAAAAGCGTTCTTTCTTCGACCACATGATAGACTTTCGTGATAATGCAAAAAAGAAAGTAAACGGAAAGCGAGAGGGCGACAAGTCGGACGTATGGAAAAAGAATTTCGATGTGCTTGTTCGCGCGCTTCGCAGATATGAAATGTTTGTCCGGCTATCAGATAAGGAGAGAAAGAACTTCACTTTAGACATTGACACGATGAAGAGCGACACGCTTAGCGACATAGAAAGCTATTTGAGAAACGAACATTCCATACTTGAAGAATATCCTAAAATCTTCGAAAAGATACCAGCCTCAACAGACAGCAGAAGAAGCCCGAAACCACAGCCACGAGGAAACAATACCATTTGCGCCCTGTTTAATAAGCTGAAAGCGTTCTTTAATTGGCTGAATGAAAAGAATATCACTGCAAACAATCCGTTCAAAGGTTATGAGGGTGTAGTTTCCGAAAAATACGGCACGCCTTATTATATCACACTGGAGGAACGAAACACTATCGCTGACTTCGATTTATCCGAGCATCCACAAATGGAAATTCAGAGAGATATTTTTATTTTTCAATGTTGTATCGGATGCCGTGTTTCTGATTTGCTCAAACTCACAGAAAGCAACGTGATTAATGGCGCAGTAGAATACATTCCACATAAGACCAAGGGAGAGCGACAGAACGTAGTACGTGTCCCGCTAAATGGCCGAGCCTCCGCTTTGATGGAGAAATACAAGGGCGTGGATAGCAAAGGGCGTTTGTTTCCGTTTATTGCAGCGCAAAATTATAATGATAGTATCAAAGAAATATTCAGGTTATGCGGTATCACCCGAGCCGTCACGGTCATTAACAGCATTACAGGAAAAGAAGAACAAAGACCTATTAACGAGATTGCTTCCTCACACATGGCACGAAGAACATTTGTAGGGAATCTTTATAAGAGAGTGAAAGACCCAAGCCTGATTTCTTCCATGTCTGGCCATGCTGAGGGCAGCAAGGCTTTCTCCAGATACCGTGAGATTGACGATGAAGTAAAAAAAGCAACCGTTTCATTAATCGATTAAAACACATCTAACATAAAATATTTTTCAAGACTGCAAATTATTTGCGGTCTTTTTTTACCTATGAAGCGAAATAAAAACAAACATTTCCTCTATTGTTTCGTCTTAAAACTCTAAGAAATTCTGTGCAACCCAATTAATAAATACATTTGTCATGAACATGATGCGAAGCGGTGACAGGCACATAATCCACGAGAGGGGCTGGTCTCACGGCAACTCCACGCCTGGAAACGAAAGAAGCTATATTGTTCCAAAGCAGTAAAGCCGAGAGAGAATAAGGTCATAGACTGCCAAAAGTAAAATGAGCATTAAAGAAATTATCAACAGTGGAACAAATGTACAATTAGTTGTTAATGTTTTGGATCTTAAAGAGGCATTTTATTCTTGGATGCAAGAAATCGTACAACATGAAAACAAAAAAGAAGAAACATACCTAACACCATCCGAGGTTTGCTCCAAACTTAGAATAGACAAGACTACACTTTGGAGGTGGAATAAAACGGGGTATCTAAAGAAAGTAAAGGTTGGGAATAAACCTTTTTACAAATTATCAGACATAGAAAAACTAAGGGAGGGCTGACTATGGAACAAAAGAAAAGAGCGACCGAAGCCGCCCCAATCCAAAACCTTACAGGGGCAAAGGTACGACAAGAAAAGGACATTGAAAAAGTTTTGGACTTCTTTCGCTATAAGGTTGGCACAACGCTCGATTGCATGTTTTCTACGGGAGTTCTCCGCAACTGCATCACATGGTACGTCCGTGACTTGGAACGTCTTGGATTGTTGCAAGCCATTTATGTAGCCAAAGACAGGCGGACACACTTCATGGCAAAGCACTATTCCGCCGACCCGTCCAAGTGGGTAAACAAGCCTGATACGCAACTGTCTTTATTTGGGGAGGGCTGACTATGGGTGTGAATGTGTTGCAAGAATTGTCCGCAGAGCAAATGAAGTTCAAGGCGGAAATCACGGAAGATAAGCTGAAATACCGTTTGCACATCCTTGACCTGTCTTTGCCTGCAAATGAACCGAAATTCATGTTTTCCATCGGTGGAGTGCCTACCATTCCGCAGGGTGAACTTGTCGGTATCAAAGGACGTGCCAAGATGGGGAAATCTCAATTCGAGTATTATCTCATTGCCGTTATGCTGGCAAATACTTCCCGTGGCTCTGTGAGGCCATTGCAAGACCGCTACAAGATTCTTTTATTTGACACGGAACAATCGCAAGTGAGCTTGAAAAAGTGCTGCCAGAGAGCCTTAAACTTCGCCGGGCTTCCGGCTGACAAGAATAACGAATGCTTCCTGCCTTTCTTCATGCGACCGCTATCCATTGAGGAACGGCGCAAAGTGATTGCCGATGCCGTGGACGCTGAAAAACCCGATATTGTCTTTATTGACGGTGTGCGTGACTTGCTCCAAGACTTTAACAGCCTCGACCAAAGTAACGACCTTATCCAATGGCTTCTTTCCTTGACGGCTGAGCATGGTTGCACCATCGTATCAGTACTTCATCAAAACAAGTCAAAAGACGATGGCAATATGCGTGGCCACTTGGGTACGGAGCTATTGAACAAGCTGACGGATTGCTTTGAGGTATCAAAGAAGGACGGGAAGTTTCTTGTCACGTGTACCGACAGCCGGAATGTTCCGTGCGGCGATTTGGCTTTCTCCATCAACGGAGAGGGAAACTTCCAAACGGAGGAAGCGGTTTCCGAAGATAAGAACTCCGCTCGTGCGGCAGAAATTCAACGGGTGCTTAAACTTTGCTTCAAAGACAAAGCATCCATGCGGTACGGTGAACTTGTAGAAGCCTATCAATTGGAGGCGGCTGTATCAGAACGAACCGCCAAAAGCCATGTGAGAGCGGCTAAGGACAACAATTTTATAGTAGTGCAAGATAGTCTTTATTCACTTGCACCAAAATAGAGGTGTAAACGGGTGCAGGGGTAGTGCAAAAGGGCAACCCCTATAAATAGGGGGTTGCACCATTGCACTAACATTCCCCACAGGTGCAACTTGCACCGAATTTGCACCACTTGCACCATTGCACTAAATATTCACCTTAAAATGATTGTTTGATATGGATAAATATAAATGGCAACTTCAAAAATACAGCGGACGGAACAGCCGCCACACTTGTCCGGCTTGCGGGCGACCGCATTGTTTCACCTATTATGTGGATGCTGCTGGGAATCCGCTTGCATCCGATGTCGGACGGTGCGAGCATCTTTCAAAGTGCGGTTATCACAAGACCCCGGCGCAATACTTTGCAGAGAATCCGCAGGAACGGGGACGAAAAGAGTATCACACGGCATTGCCTCAACAAAAGAAAGAGGTCAGGACGGATTACATACCTTTTTCTTTGATACAGCGGAGCGAAAGCATGGAAAATAACCTGATGCGCTATTTGGGGAAATACTTCCCGACTGATGATTTGAAACGTGTGACCGAAGCCTACCACTTAGGCAGCACTTCCAAAGGCGAAATCATCTATACGCAGTTGGACGTGCAGGGACGATGCCGGACGGGTAAAATCATTGACTACGACAAAGACGGACATAGAGTAAAACCCGAATGGGGCGATAAGGTGGACTGGATTCACAACCGCTACATGAAGATGCAGGGGAAAAGCAAAGATGACTTCAATCTGAAGCAATGCCTTTTCGGCGAGCATCTTCTTCCGGCACGGCCTAACGACATGGTTTGCCTGACGGAGGGAGAGAAAACGGCGGTCATTTGCTCGATGGTACTCCCCCAATTCGTGTGGGTATCATGCGGCGGTCAAGGAATGCTTACCGCTGAAAGATGCAAGCCGCTGGCAAATCGTGATGTGATTGTGTACGCTGATGCAAACGCCGTAAGTGAATGGGGCGAAAAAATCCAATCGCTTACCTTTTGCCGGAGCATCCATCTGTCCGGTTGGGCTAAGGATGAACCGCAGGGCAGTAAGCGTGACATTGCCGACCTCATTATGGATGAGCGCAAGCCGCTGGACAAGCCGACCACTATAGGAGACATTTGTCAGTGGATGGCGGAATTGGGCATACCAAAAGGACGTATCACTTTTAATATTTGATGCTATGGAAGTGGAAACGATACACGGTCAGATTATCGCAAAGGCTAACCACTATCAGGCTGTACCGGGAAAGTTCGGTACAAAGCGGATTATCAAGGATGAAAAGATAAGAACGTATGAACGTTCTTTTGCTCAACAATGCAAGATATACCGAAATAGGGGCATTTCAAGCCGTTTCCGCCTGTTTGTACGTGTATTTCACAGTTCGGTACGTTTCGACCTTGATAATAGCTTAAAAACGCTTTTGGATTGTCTGCAAATGGTCGGGGCCATTACGGACGATAAACTATGCTTTCAGATTACAGCGGAAAAGAAAATAGACAGATATCACCCCCGGATAGAGTTTGCTATTCTGGAGGTGAACGAGCAGAAACAATTATTTACTAACTTTTAAAATTTTCAGATTATGAGAAAAGATTTATTACATGCCATCGCAAATCTGGCAAGTACACAGGGTTACAAGAAAGCTAAAGAAGCTATCGAGAAATGGGATAAAGACACTGATATAGACAGATATTGGGCTATGCGTATCGCACACATTGCAGTATCTGACGGTTTGGGCATCCAAGCTGCAAAGCACGCCATTGATAATCCAGATCAATGGGACGGAAGAACTGAATCCGAAAAGATGGCTGATGCGATTTTGGGATATAACGCCCATTTTGACCCGGATTACAGAGACAACCCACATGATGACGGGCTTATTCATTGTAGCGGTGGAGGCTGTTATAGAAAAGGTAGTCCAGCAACTGAAAAGGAATGCGCCGATTTTGCCGACATGATTAACGCAGATACTAAAGCAATCCTAAAACACCCGGAAATGGGAGAATATCAGGCAATCGAGCATGAACGTTTCATTAATAAGTAAGCCTATGATGATAGGCTGATATGCCTAATTGGAACCGGTAACAGATTATTAACTAACTAAAAAAAGAAGCTTATGAAAAAAGTAGAATTGGTCGTTTCAGGAGAAGCAGGAGAAGAAAAAAGAATTGGAGTGAACGAATTGAAAGTATTTAGAATGGTAGACAAACGGATAAGCTTGCATGAGCCGTTGACTAAAGAAGATTTTTTCTCTGCTTTATGCCAGAGTAATGAAGAGGGTATCACTGTCGAAATTGATGAAAACAATTGCAATTTCGATGAGATAGTAAATGCATTGTCTTAAACATTCCGGGCAGGTTTGCCTCATAGGAGAATCTGCCCGGTTCAAAAGAACTCAAAAATAAAAACAGTGAATCAAGACGGAATGTCATTCAGCGTTTCCGATGGAAAGTTGAAAATTAAATATAAGGATGCGGAAATCATTCTAACAGAAGAAAATACAGATGTATTAAGAGAAATCCTGTATGATAATTATCGCTATAAAAAGGGAATCTGGAAGAAAAAAGAAAAAAAAGTGCTCAAAGCTATAGCAAAACATCAGGGTAAGGAAGCACCTGATAAAGAAACAGAACAGTATTATAAATCGCTTCAGGAGATGATTGGAAACACGGATGATATAGATTTGAAAATTCCAGAAGTGGATTTAAACTTTACAGATTTGCCGGAAGGCTTCCTTGACAGCGACATCTTTCAAATTAAATGAGTTAAATTAAGTCTCAGCGCACGCACACACGCGCGCAAAGAATTGTTTATTTTGTATATTTGTGTATGACGTGAGTATTAATGAGGGGGTCTGCAAAACAAAGACTCCCCTAATGATGTCTATTTGACGGACACCATGTAAGGGGATTACTGTTTTGGGAACTCCCTCAAATTGTGTCAGACAGATTTACATCATATCGAAGTAAGAAATATTACTTCTCGCTCCAGACCTGACCGTAATAATGTTACGGGAGTAAACTCAAAATTGCGTTGAGTCCCACGAGGTGTAAAATACCACATTTATCAAAACCGTAGAATCTACGCATTTAAACCGGCAGGAATTGGCCTAATATGGTTTTAGGGCGTATAAATCAGCTTATAAGCCTTTTTCTATCTCATGCCAGAGAGCTGTCATTTCTTTTGTAGGGGCCTCATCTTTACATAAAAATTCAAAATCTTTTCTTTGGTATGGGGTGTGTTCAAAGCATATCAAGTCAAGGAGGTAGTTTTTAGCCTCTACAGGGCGCAAATAACATAGTTTCCTATATTCTCTATGTTGTTGGTCTGAAAGTGGCTGAAAAAGACTTATTTCTTTATATGAGAAAACAGCCTCATACGCTCCATACCCGGAATAAAAGACATGGAGTGTAAAAGGCTTGTTTGTTTCAAGGATGGTTTGAGGTTTCTTTCTCATTTTTTTATTTTCGATGTATCTCGATAACCTTACCTAAATGAAAAGCTATTTGCCAAAAGGCGTACAGGTTGGCACGTATCATGTTTGGTATGAACCTGAACCCATCCACCTCAACTAAAGCCGTATCACGTTCTTTTGCGTACCCTACGGCAAGATAAAGGTACTTGTAAGGCTTCGGTACAAACGGGAAGTTCCCGTTATTGTAATCGTCAATGAAATACTCTTTGTCCGGCTGGGTGACATCTGGGTTAAGCACATACTTGCCTTTGCTGTCTTTGAGCAAGTAACGGTTGGCGGTAATGCCCTCCTTGATTTCCCGGTATTCCTCTTTCTTCGTACCCTCTACAATCTGGTCGAAGTACACTTGCTTGATGGGCAGGTAGAGGGTGTTCTCCTTTGTCGGTGCTTCCATGTTATTCTATCTTGATGTTGATACTCTTTCCGCAATGGGGGCAGTTAATTGTCAGAGCGTCTTTCTTGGGCTGCTCGAACAGTTCCGTTACCGGGCATCCTATGGCATCCGCAATCTTATTTAGAGTTTCTACCGTAGGATTCCCATTTACCATGTTAGAGAGGTTTACCCTATTAATCCCCATCTTGTCGGCAAGCTCTGTTATAGTCATGCCCCTTTCTTTGATTACTTCTTTAATTCTTAAATCCATATTGTAGTGTTTTAATATTCGATGCAAATATACGAATAAAATCTATTTGTAATGCTATATCGGTACATTTATTTGTTAAAGTAGTGTTAAAGACTTCTTTTTATTTGGTTGATTGTACCGTTTTATATTACATTTGCATCGCAATCGAAAATTAAAACATTACATAATATGAAAGCAATAAACGAAACAATAGCAAATGCGATAGTAGAAAACATCGAAGGCAACGAGGGTACGTTCTCTGTTGAGGTAGAAGTAAACAATACTCTGGTAGTTGTCGATGGCAGATTTGAGATTGACGGTTATTGTGAGGATGATTATTTCAACGGTACCGGCGCATGGGTAACTACTTACGTTTCTGTTTACATTGACGGTATAGAAGCCTATGACGAGGACGGCAACGAAGTAGATGTAGATTGCGACCTTACAGAGATTGAAAGAAGCGTTGAAAGACTGGCAGCATAATATTAACGATTAAAGATATACGACTATGGCAAAAGAATTTAAAAACAAGATGCGTGATTTGATGAAACGGGCTTGGATGCTCGTCAAGGTGTACGGCTTCTCAATGGCTGACGCAATGAAACAGGCTTGGTTAGTCCTGAAGCTGAAAGCAGCCCTGAAGAACGGTATAGTCAAGTTCATGTACGCAAAGTTGAACGGTGAAGTACGTACTGCATGGGGTACGCTTAAAGAGGGCTTGATACCCGAAACAAAAGGCACAGAGCGTAAAAAGAACGAAAGCCTCGTCACATACTACGACAACGAGAAACAGGCCTATAGGTCGTTTAAAGTGGCAAATTTGATAAAGATAGGATGATTATTAACCCGGTTGGATGGGTTCAAACCACCCAACCACAAAAAGATATAAAAAATGGGAACTATAAATTTAGATTACATCCAGAAAAATAATGATGTACAAAACGGTGAAACCTACCTTACAGAACAAAACATACGTTTTTTAAAGAGAATGTTTAAAGATGAATCTGTTTACATAAAACACATGGAAACGCTTTGGGCACTTAGGGCATTAACAGCCAAGAGCTGCGAAATACCCCAAGGCAAAGGGGTAAGATACGATAAGAACAACCCAATTTTCAGAATAACAGAGTTTACAAATGAGTTAATAGGCGCACTCTTAAATGATAATATAAATTTTAGTTTCGATGGCGAAAAGGTTAATCACTGGAAGATATTTCAACGATAAGCAAGCTAATATAATTTCGGATTTCAAAGACATTTAAACTACATTTTATCCAATCGTGTAAGGGGCATCCGCTGTGAAGCGTGTGTCTCTTTTTCATTTGAGAGTCTTAGTAAAAAAGTTTCTTGCTTATTTTAGCTAAATAGTTATCTTTGTACCAGAATGCCATAACGGTATTTTAAAACGCAAATGAAGGTCGTTTGTCAGGTGTGGCAAGCGGCCTTTTTTATTACGATAACAACGCCAAAACTACACACCAAAAAACTATCACGCCAAAATCACGCCAAAAATAGACAAAAGAAAAACGCTAACTACTCATTTCCAAGCAATTAGCGTTTATACCTGTACTCGAAGCGGGACTTGAACCCGCACAGCCGCAATGGCCAAGGGATTTTAAGTCCCTCGTGTCTACCGATTCCACCATTCGAGCATCCTTTCAAAGA
>NZ_FR883000.1:15321-15609 GCF_000435115.1 Bacteroides sp. CAG:633
GGGGAATGAAAAAGGAGCGGAAAACGAGACTCGAACTCGCGACCCCAACCTTGGCAAGGTTGTGCTCTACCAACTGAGCTATTTCCGCAGGTCGTTTTTGAAGAACGGGTGCAAAGATAAAGACTTTCACCGTTACCACCAAACTTTTCGACAAAAAACTTGCTTTTTCTTCCAACCCTTCTGCCTGTTGAGGAGAAATCGCCCCGACGGCAACAAGGCGAAACACCCTGCTCAGGGCTCGCCGGAAGGGCTTTTGCAGGACACTTGCACGGCTCGCGAGCAATGCAA
>NZ_FR883001.1:0-3703 GCF_000435115.1 Bacteroides sp. CAG:633
GGCCGGGAACCCGGCGGCGGAACGACGGAGCCGGGCGGGGAGGATCCGCTGGGATGAGGATTTAATGGATAATGGAGATTGGAAAACTGTGTGAGGAAGGCGGACGGGATATGCCCCCCCCGAAAACAAACAGTACGTAGCGAAGGCCTTGCGGCCGGTTCACTACGTACTGTTGTTTTTTTCAGGTTGTGTGTATCTTTCGGTCCCGACGGGTATCAATACGAGCGGGCAAAGACTACGCGGCATGCCGAAGGCTTGCCTGTCACCATACACTTGCCGGGCTCTTTGTCGCCGGGGATGAAGGAGTCGAACGGGATGCAGCGGATGGTTGCTTTGGTCTCTTCCTTGATCTTTTCTTCGGTCTCGGTCGTACCGTCCCAGTGGGCCAGGATGAATCCGCCTTCTTCGATTTTCTCCTTGAATTCATCGTAGCTGTCTACGCTGATGATGCGCTTGTTGCGGTAGTCGAGCGCTTTCTTGTAGATGTTGGCCTGGATGTCTTCGAGGAGGTCTTTTACGTACTCTTCGATGCCCTCGCACGAGCGGGTCTCTTTCTCCAGCGTGTCGCGACGCATGATTTCCATCGTGTTGTTCTCCAGGTCGCGGCCACCCATTACCAGACGCACGGGCACGCCCTTCACTTCGTAGTCGGCAAACTTGAATCCGGGACGTTTGTTGTCGGCATTGTCGTACTTCACGGAGATACCCATTGCCTTCAGTTTGGCCACGATGCCTGCCACTTTCTCGTCGATCTTGGCCAGCATCTCGGCGTTCTTGTAGATGGGCACAATCACTACCTGTATCGGAGCCAGGTGAGGCGGAAGTACCAGTCCGTTATCGTCGGAGTGGGTCATGATCAGGGCTCCCATCAGACGGGTAGATACCCCCCAGGAAGTAGCCCATACGTATTCCAGCTTGTTTTCCTTGTTGACGAACTGCACGTCGAACGCTTTGGCAAAGTTCTGCCCAAGGAAGTGCGATGTACCGCTTTGCAGCGCCTTTCCGTCCTGCATCATGGCCTCGATGGTGTAGGTGTTGAGGGCACCGGCGAATCGTTCGTTGGCCGACTTCACACCCTTGATGACGGGAACAGCCATGTACTTCTCGGCGAAGTCGCTGTAGACGTTCAGCATTCTTACGGCTTCTTCCTCAGCCTCTTCGCGGGTGGCGTGGGCCGTGTGTCCTTCTTGCCACAGGAATTCGGCTGTACGCAGGAACAGGCGCGTACGCATCTCCCAGCGGAATACGTTGGCCCATTGGTTGCACAGGATGGGCAGGTCGCGATAGGAGTTGATCCAGTTCTTGTACGTATTCCAGATGATGGTTTCCGATGTGGGACGGATGATGAGTTCTTCTTCCAGCTTGGCAGCAGGGTCTACCACTACTCCACCCCCGTTCGGATCGTTTTTCAGACGGTAGTGTGTTACTACTGCACATTCTTTGGCGAAGCCTTCCACGTGTTCGGCCTCGCGGCTAAGGAATGATTTGGGGATAAGCAAGGGGAAATATGCGTTGACGTGTCCGGTCTCCTTGAACATTGTGTCCAGCTGACGTTGCATCTTCTCCCAGATAGCGTAACCGTACGGTTTGATAACCATACATCCACGCACAGCCGACTGTTCTGCCAGGTCGGCTTTCACTACCAATTCGTTGTACCACTGAGAATAATTCTCGCTACGTTTGGTAAGGTCTTTCAGTTCTACTGCCATTTTTATTTCGTTTATTATAAGTTTTTCCTATTACGGTTTTTCAAACAGGACGCAAAATTACGAAATTCTTTGCAAAAGTCATTCATTCAGCAGTTTTTTTATCAGCAGTCGGGGTTGGAAGGTGGTGTATGTCCTTTGGGCAGGGTTTCGAATGCTTTTCCGGCAGGGGCGTCCGGGGGGGGGCAACAAAAAAGAGAGGATGTGTCTTTTCATTTTGACACATCCTCCATTGTTCTGAGGGAGCGGCAAGCGGGACTCGAACCCGTGACCCTCAGCTTGGGAAGCTGATGCTCTACCAACTGAGCTACTGCCGCAAGATGTATGTATCGGGAGGGCGACCTCCCTTTTAAAACGTCGGCAAAGGTAATAAAATCTTTTAGAAAGAATCAAGCATTTCCTGATTTATTTCCTACTTTTGTGTGTTATTTCCAATTTTAGAAGAAGACAACCATGAAACGAATCATACTTATCACCGGAGGAGAACGGTCGGGAAAAAGCACTTATGCCGAAAAGCTGGCACTTTCTCTCTCCGCCTCCCCCGTCTACATGGCCACTGCCCGCATCTGGGACGAGGAGTTCCGGCAACGGGTACTCCGGCACCAGGCACGGCGGGGAAAAGAATGGACCAATATAGAGGAAGAAAAGCAGCTGAGCAGGCACGCGGTGGAAGGCCGGGTGGTGCTGATAGACTGCGTCACCCTGTGGGCCACCAATTTCTTCTACGAACTGAAAGCCGATGTCGGCCGGTCGCTCGAAGCCGCCAAGCAGGAGTTCGACCGGTTTACGGCACAAGACGCCACCTTTATCTTCGTCACCAACGAAATAGGTATGGGCGGCACCTCCGGGAACGAAATACAACGGAAATTCACCGATATGCTGGGCTGGCTGAACCAGTATCTGGCAGCAAAGGCCGATGAAGTCGTGCTGATGGTATCGGGCATTCCGGTGAAAATAAAATAGCCCATTAACCATTAATCATTAACCATTCACCATTAATCATTCCCCATTATAATCACCGCATGAAAACGTTCAATATATCCCGTCCGGATATGACCATCCGGGAAGCATTGGTCGATAAGATAAACAACCTGACCAAGCCCAAAGGCTCTTTGGGTATGCTGGAGGCACTTGCCCTCCAGATAGGACTGGTGCAGCAGACCTTGTCGCCTGCCCTGCATCATCCGCAGAACATCATTTTTGCTGCCGACCACGGCATCGTGGAGGAAGGCGTAAGCCTCTCGCCCAAGGAAGTGACTTGGCAGCAGATCAGCAACTTCCTGCATGGGGGCGCCGGAGTCAATTTCCTGTGCCGTCAGCATGGGTTTACACTGAAAATCGTTGATGCAGGTGTCGACTACGACTTGCCTTACGAGAAGGGCATCATCGACATGAAGGTTCGCCGCGGAACCCGCAACTACTTGCACGAGGCAGCAATNNNCTACTTGCACGAGGCAGCAATGAGCCGCGAAGAGATGGAGCTGTGCATCGAACGCGGAGCCGAAGTCGTGAGGCGCTGTCACGAAGAAGGCAGCAATGTGCTTAGCTTCGGGGAAATGGGAATAGGGAACACGTCGGCCTCGTCGTTGTGGATGACCTGCTTCACCGGCATTCCTCTGGAACAGTGCGTAGGTGCCGGCAGCGGACTGAACACCGAAGGCATCCGCCATAAGTATCAGGTGCTACAGCAGGCCTTGCAGCACTATGCAGGCGATTACTCTCCGTGCGACGTGATCCGTTATTTCGGCGGACTGGAGATGGTGATGGCTGTGGGAGCCATGCTTCAGGCAGCCGAATTGAAGATGCTGATTCTGGTGGACGGCTTTATCATGACCAGCTGCATGCTGGCAGCAAGCAAGTTGTATCCTGCTGTCCTCGATTATGCCATCTTCGGGCACTGTGGCGACGAATCCGGCCACAAGCTGCTGCTCGATGCCATGGGGGCGACTCCCCTGCTCCACTTGGGACTTCGTTTGGGCGAAGGTACGGGTGCCATC
>NZ_FR883002.1:0-13891 GCF_000435115.1 Bacteroides sp. CAG:633
AAGAAGCATTTATGAAAGACCTTACTTGGTGGAATGAATTCAAGCTGCGTTTAGGATGGGGTATGACTGGTCAGCAGGATATCAACTCCGATTTTGGTTACGAAACTCATTATACAACCAGTGATTCTTTTGCTCTCTATCCTTTTGGTGATATTTATTATAACACCATGCGTCCGTCGGCTTATAATCCTGATCTGAAATGGGAAACTACGACTACCTATAATGCCGGATTCGATTTGGCATTCTTGAACAATCGTATCACTGCCAATGTAGATGGTTATTACCGTAAAACAACCGATTTGTTGAACTCAATAACTATCCCTGTTGGAATGCAGTTCGGTTCTCAGTTGACTAAGAACATCGGTTCTTTGAAGAATTACGGTATTGAGTTTGCGATTAATGCTAAGCCGATTGTTACCAAAGATTTTACATGGGATGTAAGCTATAATATCTCATGGAACCACAATGAAATTACTGAATTGGTGGATGGTGACGAAGGATATTATACTTGGGCCGGAGATAAGATCAGCCGTGGTAATAATACAAAGATTCAGGCCAATACGGTAGGTGAGGCAACCAACTCATTCTTCGTTTACCAGCAGGTTTACGATGAAAACGGCAAACCTATTGAAGGTATGTATGTCGATCGTGACGGTAACGGCCGTATCGACGATGGTGACCGTTATTTCTATAAGAAACCGGCTGCTGATATCATCATGGGACTTACGACTAAGTTCCTGTATAAGAATTGGGATTTGAGCATGGCGTTCCGTGCTTCTATCGGTAACTATGTATACTATGACTTCCTGTCCAACCGTGCTATGGTCAGTCAAGCTGGTTTGTATACTAATAGTACACTTTATAATACAACTCCCGAAGCTGTGGAACTGGGCTTTACAGGTATCGGTGCTGGAAACACCAACTACCTGAGTGACTATTTTGTTCGGAATGCTTCTTTCTTGAAATGCTCGAACATTACGTTGGGATATTCGTTCCCGGCTTTGTTCAAGGTAGCAGGTCATGAAACATGCTCTGGACGTGCCTTCCTTACAGCACAAAATCCGTTTATCATCACTAAATACAAAGGTATTGACCCGGAAGTGTCAAGCGGTATCGACTCTAATCCTTATCCGCGTCCTTTCAGCATACAGTTGGGTTTAAGCCTTAATTTCTAATCTATTAAATTGTACAAACATATGAAACATATATTTCTGAAAACGGTTCTCGCAGCTCTTCTGATGGGCGGAGCAACCACATCGTGTGTCAATGATTTGAATATTTCATCCATTGATCCGCAATCCAGCTCTTCTTATGGTGATATGGAATTGTTGGCCAAGATCTATAGTACGCTTGGCTTGACCGGCCAACGAGGCCCTGCTGGTAATGGTGATATCAGTAGCGATGAAGGCGAAAGCGGTTTTTACCGTACAACGTTTAACTTGCAGGAACTTTGCACCGACGAGTGTGCATGGGCTTGGCAGACCGATGCTGACATTCCTCAGATTACGAACATCGAATGGACGTCTTCTTCTCCACGTGTTCAATGGGCTTTCCAACGTCTGGCATTCGACGTAACATTATGTAACTTTTATCTGACGAATACAGAAGACAAGGCCGAAGACCCCCAATACAAACTGTATCGTGCGGAAGTACGTTTCCTCCGTGCACTCCATTTGTGGTATTTCTTGGATCTTTGGGGAAAAGCTCCTTTCAAGACAACTTACGATATTTACGAACTGCCTGTAGAAAAGGCTGGTAAGGATCTTTATGACTGGATTGATAAGGAATTGACAGAGATAGAGCCTCAAATGGCAGAAGTTGGCGAATTTAATAATACCGCCAATTTTGGACGTGCCGACCGTGGAGCTGCCTATATGCTTCATGCCCGTCTGGCTCTTAACTCAGAGGTATATACCAACGGTGCAGTGAAAGATTATCAGAAAGCAATTGACTATTGCGATTTGCTGGAAGGAAAATATGAACTTTCGAAGGCTGATAAGAATGGCTATACAGGTTATGAACAGGTATTTATGGCCGATAATGACGAAAATCCGCAGGCTATGAAGGAAATTATTCTGCCTATCCGTCAGGATGGTGTAAAGACCAAGTGCTATAGCGGTGCTAATTATCTGGTAAGTTCAACTCGTATAACCGGTATGCCTTACATGGGTACAAATAATGGTTGGAGCTGTAACTTTGCTCGTGCGGCTTTGGTAAAGAAGTTTTTCTCTAATTTGGACGATTGTCCGTTAGCAACAGAAAAAGCTCCGGACAATGCTACAGAAGCGGATATTATTGCTTTGGACGAAGCTGCTGGAACTACAACTAAGGACGTACAGCGTAAGGCTAATGATGACCGTGCACTCTTTTACTCCGGTTGTGGCGGTGGATTGCGTAGCATTGAGTTTGAACAGATTGCTGGCTTTAACTCAGGTCTTTCTATCGTGAAATGGAGTAACATTCGTACAGACGGTGCTCCAACTTCACACGTTGAATTCCCTGACGTGGATATACCTTTGATTCGCTATGCAGAGATGTTCTTAACTCGTGCAGAAGCCAAATTCCGTCTGAGTGGTGATCCGCAACAGGCACGTGCCGATATCGAAGTATTACGTTCTCGTGCCGGTGCTTCTACACCTGCAACGATCACAGAACAGTTTATTATTGATGAGTGGTGCCGTGAATTCTATATGGAAGGTCGTCGTCGTAGCGATTTGAATCGTTTCGGATTGTTTACCGGTGACAAATATATTTGGGATTTCAAAGGTGGTGTAGCCGAAGGTAAGAGTGTGGCTGATTATTTTAAAGTATATCCGATTCCTGCTGATGACATCAGAGGTAATGAAAATCTGAATCAGAACGAGGGATATTAAACTGTTTTATTTGTAGAACTAATAAAAAGCATATTACGATTATGAAAAAAATATTATCAGGAATGTTGCTCGCCGTTCTGTGCATGATGCTGGTTACTTCGTGCGAAAAGGATATGGACAGCAATCCTACATTCCATGAAAACACTACAGGCTTTGTATTGAATATGCCTGCCAATGCTGCAAATAATGTATTGGATCTATTGGCGGCTGATAAAGTAATATTTACTACGAGTCAGCCTGATTATGGAGGCATACCTTTGGTTACTAATTATGATGTGGAAATTTCTTTCGGAGACTTTAGCGGTGAAAATCCTGTATATAAAGTTGTGACGAGTTCTACTTCTACAGTCATAGAAATTTCCGGTAGTCGGTTGAATGACGCTGTTGTTAATATGTTCCTGGAAGCTAATGAAGGAGTGGAATACCCTTCTGGCGAAGTGAAAGACCTTTATGTACGTTTGCATGCTAATGTAAACGGATTGGATAAAGGCGACTGCTATTCCAATGTTATTAAGCTTCAGGTAGTAGCTACTTATCAGGCACCGAGCATTTCATTGCCCGAAAAACTTTATGTAGCAGGTTCAAGCATCGGAGCACCATGGGGAACCTGGAAGGAGTTTACACCTGTTTACGGTTTGCCTGGTAACTACTTTGCCGTTGTTTATATACCTGATGGCGGTGAGTTCAAGTGGGGTACTTATCCGGAACAGTGGTTAGGTTATGCTGACATCAACTTGTACAATGATGTAGCCGGAGCCGGACTGTCTGATAATGGTGGCAACATTAAGGTAGCCAATGGAGGCTGGTATGTACTTTATTTCAAAGCTAAGATTGACGGTGAGTCCATCAATTATACATTGAATGTACATCCTGCTGCATTCTATATTATCGGTAATGCAACTTCCTCTTGGACCGATTCTGATCCTGCATTGAAATTTACGGCACCGGCCGATGATACCGAAGCTTGGGTTTCACCTGAATTTATTGGTGGAGGTGAGATGAGAGCTTATGTGAAGGTGGCAGAATTTGAGTGGTGGCGTACTGAGTTTACGTTGTTCGACGGTACGTTGTTCTGGCGTAATGACAATATTCCTAATAGCTGGGAAGAAACAATGGGTGCAGAATATAGTGTTAAGCCTGCAGCCGGTCAGAAGCTGTATCTTACTATCGGTACACCGGGTGTAGACGCTATAGAGAAAGGTGAGGTGAAATAACCAGAATGATAATCTTATTTTTAAAGGAAAAACATTATGAAGAAAAATCAGATATTTGCATGTGCGCTCTTTATGGGAACTGCCTTAGGAGCTTGTACGGAAGATTATACGGATTGGGCTAACCCCCAATCCAATTCTCCCGAAGATCCGGCTTCTAAATATGAAATCAGCTTTGCTGCCGGTGCTGATGCTACGGTTGATATGGATCAGTTTTATGAATCAGTAGCTGAGGAACTACAGGCAACTGATTCTGTCGTAATAGCATCTTTGTCTTCTACAAATCCCAATGTGGCTTCTATTAAACTGAATAGCATCAATATCAATGGACTGGCAATCAATGCTACTGTCAGGGATGGCAATGTGAAAGTCAATACGCTGGAATTGGATTCTGTAGTACGCGATGCGTTTTTCAGTCGTGCTCATGTGGAACGAGTATTTGATGTGAATATGAACGTGGCTGCCAAGCTGAAGAGTGGTGAGGCTGTCAACGTTTCCGGAACATCTCAGGCCAAACTGACTCCGATTTCAACTCCTGCTATTAGTGAAGGTGGTTATGTTTTGTTGGGTGACTTTACAGGATGGGATCCTGCTAATCCAATGGCTATGACACCAGTTGCCAATAAAGAAGGCGTATATCAGGTTACTGTAGAGACAACCAACGAAGCTTCCAGCTATTTCAAGTTCTATGCAGCTTATGATGTGAACGGTGGCTGGGATGCTGCCAATGCTGTACAAATGGGATGTCGCGTCAATGGTGATACAAAGACTGAAAACTTTGTGGTATGGACAGGTGATAAGTATAAAGTAGAAACTCCAGCTATTGCAGGAGCTGGTCATTTCATCATTACGCTTGATGTCGTTAACTATACTTATTCGGTAGCTCCGGCAACAGCTTATCTTTATATGGCTGGCGACGTTAATGGCTGGAGCCATGTCGATATGCTGGCAAGCCTGGAGTTCAACAACATTTATACAGGTTATATGTATCTCAATCAGAATGGATTTAAATTCAGTTCTGAACCAAATTGGGATGGAACGAATTACGGAGCCGATTTCAATACTGCTCCCGATGCAGCTAATATTACGATTACTGAGCCGGAAGGTTTCTATCAGGTAGTAGTTGACTTGAACGAGAAAACTTATACCTTGACTCCTGTTGCGATAGGTATTATTGGCAGTGCTACTCCTAACGGATGGGACAGTGATACAGATATGACTTATAGTATCGAAAACCGTTGTTGGACTATTACTACAGATTTGGCTGATGGTGAAATCAAGTTCCGTGCAAATGATGATTGGGCAATCAGTTGGGGAGGAACTCCGGAGCAACTGACTACCCAGAATGGAGGAAATATTGCAGTTACAGCAGGAAAATATACGATTAATCTTTATCCGCTATGTGAAGGTAAAGCGTACTGTGAAATTAATCCGGTTAATTGATAAAAGCGTTTTCCGTTTTTGAAATGGAAAACAAACGGTTAAAAATCCTTTTCCTTGCATGTGTAAATAGTGCGAGGAAGAGGATTTTTCTTGTTATATAGTTTGTGAGACGGTTCGTGCTATAAAATGGAATTTTTTGATAGCTATGATGCAAACGTTTTCGTATCCTCTTTCTTCTTTTTCTGTATTTTCTTCAACCGATTCTCTTCGGGCTTGCTTACCTTTGGATGAAAATGCTAAAAGTTTGATATTATGAAAATTATGGAACGCTACACTTTTTTTACCTGGCGACATTGGATCGCCATTTGTATCGTGCTGGTATGTGCTTCCTGCTCCGACGATGATAAAGAGTTGCAGGAGTATCTGATGTCGGTATCTGGCAGTGAAACAATCTTTGAACAAGGTTTCAGCTTCGACGAGAATGCTTCTTCGCAAAGCGTCAGTTTTGAAACGGGGCAGAGTTGGAAGGCTAAGCTGACCGGAGTAACCGATGGCTGGTGCAGCATCCATCCGGCTTCGGGCGGAGCCGGGACGAACACCATAACTGTGTCGGTCGGCAAGAACGAGACGCAAGCTGCCCGTGTTGCGAAACTGCTGATTGCCGCAGGTTCGCTAAGCAGGGAAATTTCTATTTCGCAATCGGCTTCGGTGCTGGTGGTGCCCGAAGGGTTGAGTTACAGTCCCGAGTCGCCCGATGCCGACCAACCGCTAACCATTACTTTCAAGGCTGCTTCGAGCTCGGCTCTCTACGGATATACGGGCGATGTGTATATACATATCGGCGTGGTAAATGAAGGCGCGTGGCTTTTTGTTCCTGCCGAATGGAACGAGAACATAGCCAAATGCAAAATGACAGCGTCGGGCAGTAATGTCTGGAGCATTACGCTGAGTCCTACCGTACGCGAGTGGTTTGGCAGCGGAACGACACCGGTCAATCAGCTTGGAATCGTTGTTCGCAGTGCCGATGGCAACAAGAAAGGCATTGAAGAGGACTCGTTCGTGCAAGTCAACGATTCGAAGTACGAAGGTTTCGTGCCCGCTGAGGTAAAAGAGGCTACTATGCCCGCAGGCGTTGTGGAAGGTATCAATGTCGTGGATAACTCGACCGTGACGCTGGTGCTTTACGATCGTGACAAGAACGGCAATCATAAAGACTTTGCTCATGTGGTAGGTGACTTCAATAACTGGACATTGAGTAACGACGAGAAGTCGCAAATGTATCGGGATAATGCTGCCGGCTGCTGGTGGATTACATTGACTGACCTACAAGCCGACAAAGAATATGCTTTCCAGTATTACGTCGGAACAAAAGACGGTGAAACCATCCGTTTAGCAGATGCCTATACCGAGAAAATACTCGATCCGGATAACGATCCCTATATTCCCGCTTCTGTCTACGACGGAAATTTGACTTATCCGGAAGGTGGACGCGGCATTGTATCTACCTTTAAAATTAGCGGCGATACTTATACGTGGAAGGTGAACAATTTCCAGATAACAGAGCCTGGACAGCTGGTGATTTACGAAATGCACCTGCGCGACTTTACGACATCCGGTGATTTGAACGGAGCAATGGACAAAATCTCTTATCTGAAGCAGATCGGTGTCAATGCTATCGAACTGATGCCGGTGCAGGAATTTGACGGTAACGACAGCTGGGGCTACAATCCATGCTTCTATTTTGCTATGGACAAGGCGTATGGAACAAAGAACCGTTATAAACAGTTTATTGATGCCTGTCACGAGGCCGGTATGGCGGTCATCCTCGATGTTGTCTACAACCATGCTACAGGCAGTCATCCGTTTGCTAAACTGTATTGGGATAGCAGCAAAAACAAGACTGCGGCAAACAATCCGTACTTCAACGTCGATGCTCCTCATCCTTATAGCGTCTTCCACGATTTCAATCACGAAGAACCGTTGGTGCGCAAGTTTGTGAAACGCAATCTGCAATTCCTCCTCGAAGAATACAAGCTGGATGGTTTCCGCTTCGACCTGACCAAAGGTTTCACGCAGACAGCTTCGAACGAAAGTACAGCCTCTAATTACGATGCAAACCGTATAGCTATTCTGAAGGATTACAATGCTGCCATCAAGCAGGCAAAGAGCGATGCTTACGTCATTTTGGAACATTTTTGCGATGCCCGCGAAGAACAGGAATTGGCTGCCGACGGCATGCACCTGTGGCGTAACATGAATTACGCTTACTGCCAGACTGCAATGGGGTATAAAGAAGGCAGTGCCTTTAGCGGACTTTATGAGAAAACATACGGTTGGGTAGGTTTCATGGAAAGTCACGACGAAGAACGTATGGGCTACAAACAGAGCCAGTGGGGCGACGGTGTACTGGCTACAGACTTGGCCGCTCGTATGGACCAGTTGCAGTTGAATACGGCTTTCTTCCTCACTGTGCCCGGTCCGAAGATGATTTGGCAATTTGGAGAGTTGGGCTATGACTTCAGTATTAACAGCAATCAGGATGGAACAGCTGTTAGTGAAGAATACCGTACGCATCGCAAACCCATTCGTTGGGACTATCTGGACAATGCCGACCGGAAGGAACTGCACGATATCTATGCACGCCTGATGACGCTGCGCAACGGTAATCCTGAACTGTTTGACGAGGGAGCCTTATTTGAATGGAAGGTAGGAGAAGCTGACTGGAACGACGGACGTTCGCTATTGTTAGAGAGTGTGGCTGGTAAACAGATTGTAGTTGTGGGCAATTTTACCCAGGCTGCAATTAATGTAGATTTCCCAGCCGAAGCTGGCAGTTGGAACAATTACTTTACCAGCGAGAAGGAAACGGTAGGTAAAACAGTCAATGTACCGGCTCACGGTTATAAGGTATATACCAATTTTTGATAGATCTTTTTCATTCATAAATTTTATTCAGCACCCAGTTGAGCCACTTCCAGCGGAAGCGGAACCAACGGCGGGTGCTGATTTGTTTTCCGCCGAAACGTAGCACAAACTCCCGGTAGCCGTGTTTACGGAAGGGTAGGCCGACATCCATGAATTCCAGATGCCGGTAGCCCCGTTGTTTGGCGTCGTCCAGAGCTTTCCATACGGCCAGGATGCCGGGATATTGCAAGGCATGAGTCTTGCGCATGCCTCCCGAGAACCAGAGGTAGGCATTGTCGTCCGAGTAGATACAGGCACTTCCTCCAATGATTTTGTCTTTGTAGATGACGATGAATATCCGGCTATGCTGGTCGTCCAGCATTTTGTTTGCGAGGTGCTGAAAGAAACTCATGCTGGGGAAGTGACGGCGTATTTTGGAAGAATAGACCTTGTGTAGCATCAGGGCGAATTGCTTGATCTCTTCGGAAGTATGCGCTTCTCTTACGTAAGCTCCGTTCTTCAATCCTTTCTTTACCTGCCGGATGCGCGAAGGACTGAAACGCTCTTCTACGCGGTCGACACTGTGCAGTGAGTTACGCACACGCAGCCAGTTGACGGCAAAGTAATGGTTGGCACGGAAAGCTTTGTAACCGAATAATGCGTTTTCGAGGTTACGGAACTCTATCAGAAAGGAGTCGCGCAAGGCTTCGTCGGTCAGGCGCTTCAGCATGTCGCTGAAGATAGCTTCTTTATCAGACTGGGGATCAAAGTATTCTCCGGTGCCGTAGATCTCGCATCGTTTGATGATGGCAGGCGGAAAGAGACGGACACTTTTCCGCAGTGCTGCAAGCAGTTTGGCTACCGGACGGTCCTGTTCGCTGGCAACAATAAGGACAGGAGTATAGCCCGGCGTTGCTTCGTAGATGTGAAACAACTCCGTAGAGTGGAACGTATTGCTTCCGGGTAAGTCAGGAATCTGGTTCCCCCGATAATATGTTGTCAGTTTCAAAGGCATTGCTCGCAAATATAGAAAATAATCTTGTATCTTTGCACAAGTTTATTGCAAAAGAACGAAGAAGTCCAAACGGCAGATTTGCCTGATTGCTTCTTCATTATTATCGTTTTTTTATGGAAAGTTTCAGTGAATTGATAAAGAATCGCCGCAGTATGCGGAAGTTTACATCCGAGGAATTGACTCAGGACGAAGTCGTTACGTTGATGAAAGCTGCACTGATGGCACCCACCTCCAAGCGGAGCAATTCGTGGCAGTTTATCGTGGTAGATGATAAGGAGACATTGAAGGAACTGTCTCACTGTAAGGAGCAGGCTTCACAATTTATTGCCGATGCAGCTTTGGCAGTAGTGGTTACGGCCGATCCTTTGGCAAGCGATGTATGGATTGAAGATGCTTCGATCGCTTCTATCTACTTGCAGCTCCAAGCCGAAGATATGGGACTGGGAAGCTGCTGGGTACAGGTGCGCGAACGCTATACGGCAGCCGGAATGCCGTCGGACGAATTTATCCACGGACTGCTGGATATCCCTTTGCAGCTGCAGGTGCTCAGTGTCATTGCTATCGGTCATAAGGGTATGGAGCGTAAGCCTTTTGCCGAAGAACATCTGCAATGGGAGAAAATACATCTGAATAAATACGGAGGACAATAACGGTGAGTGTAGCGAAGGCAAATAATAACCGGGACACATACAAGGCAACTGCAATCACGCTGATCGTGTTCGGGATTCTTTATTTGGCGGACAAGCTGATACACTTCCGTTCCTTAGGATTGCCGTGGGTGATGAACAAAGATAATTTCCTGCTTTATACAGCGGTGATATTTCTGTTGTTCAAGCACGACAAATCCGTTGGTCTGGTACTTATAGGCTTGTGGCTGATACTGAACTTCAACCTGATAACAGCCTTGTTGGGTACAATGTCCGCTTATCTGCTTCCGCTGGCGTTGCTGGTGCTGGGAGCTATTCTCTATTGGTTGGCTACAAGATGAAAAAGAGTGTTGTATGGCAAGAAGAAGTATAGAAGATACGTCGATTGTGATGGTTGGAGCCGGTAATTTGGCAACCAATCTGGCTAAAGCCCTTTATCGGAAAGGATTTCGCATCGTTCAGGTATATAGCCGTACCCGTGAGTCGGCACAGGGACTGGCGCAGGTAGTGGAAGCTGAATATACAACCGATTTGACTGAGCTGGTGAAAGACGCCAAATTGTATATCGTTTCGTTGAAGGATGCGGTGCTGGTACAGCTGCTGCCCGATATTGTGGCAGGAAAAGAAAAGGCATTGTGGGTACATACGGCAGGTAGTATTCCGATGAGTATATGGGAAGGTCATGTAGAACGTTACGGAGTGTTCTATCCGATGCAAACGTTCAGCAAGCAGCGTGAAGTGAATTTCAGCCATATTCCCATTTTTGTGGAAGGTTCCTCGGCCGAGAATACTCAGTTCCTGAAAGAAGTGGCGGCCGCATTGTCGGTAAAAGTATTCGAAGCCTCGTCCGAACAGCGCAAGAGCCTGCATCTGGCAGCGATATTTGCCTGTAACTTTACGAACCATATGTATGCCTTGGCCGACAAGCTGTTGAAGAAGTACGATCTGCCTTTTGACGTGATGTTGCCTCTGATTGACGAGACAGCACGCAAAGTACACGAACTGGAGCCGAAGGCTGCACAGACAGGACCGGCCATACGTTTTGACGAGAACGTCATTAACGGACATCTGCAGATGCTGGCCGATGAGCCCAGAGTACAGGAACTATATCGGCTGATAAGTGAAAGCATCCATCAAAGTTCAAAAGAATAAATCTGGTCATTGTGAGTACGATAAATTACGATCTGAAAAAAATTAAGGCACTTCTGTTCGATGTAGACGGAGTGTTGAGTGCCAATGTAATACCGATGAGTGTGGAAGGCGAACCGATGCGCACGGTCAACATCAAGGACGGATATTCCTTGCACTTGGCCGCCAAGCAGGGAGTGTTGCTGGGCATCATCACCGGTGGCAAGACGGAAGCTGTGCGCAAGCGTTTCCTTTCGTTGGGGCTGGCTGCTGAAAACATTTATCTGGGTTCGTCAGTTAAGATTCACGACTACTGCGACTTCCGCGATCGTCATGGACTGAAGGATGAGGAAATACTGTATGTAGGCGATGACATCCCCGACCTGGAAGTGATGCGTATGTGCGGACTTCCCTGTTGCCCTAAAGATGCTGTGTCCGAAGTAAAAGCCGTTTCGCGCTACATATCTTATGCGGACGGTGGCTATGGTTGCGGTCGCGACATTGTAGAACAGGTGCTGAAGGTACAGGGACTGTGGCTGGCAGACGAGAAAGCGTTCGGATGGTAAATGCGTTCTAACGCTTCTTGTGAGCTCTCAGGTTTCATTCATTTCTTTAAACTTCATTATTCAATCTGCTTATGTTGGAGAATCTGAAAAAATACAAAGTGATATTGGCCAGCAATTCGCCCCGTCGCAAGGAGTTATTGTCGGGACTTGGTATCGATTACGAGGTTCGTACCTTGCCGGATGTAGACGAATCTTATCCGGAGTCGCTGCAAGGGGCAGACATTCCTCTGTACATTTCGAAAGAAAAAGCTGATGCCTACCGGGCACTGTTGCAGCCGGGCGAGCTGATGATAACAGCCGATACCATTGTCTGGCTGGACGGACGGGTACTGGGCAAACCTAAGGATCGGGAAGATGCGTTACAGATGCTTCGGGATATGTCGGGACGTACACACGAGGTGTTTACCGGAGTCTGCATTACGACTACCGACTGGCAACGTAGCTTTGCTGCACAGACCGAGGTACGTTTTGCCCAACTCACAGAAGAAGAGATTACTTATTATGTCGACCGTTATCAGCCCATGGACAAAGCCGGTTCGTATGGCGTACAGGAATGGATTGGCTTTATCGGAGTGGAAAATATTTCGGGCAGTTATTTCAATATTATGGGGCTTCCGGTGCAACGGCTGTATCGTGAACTGAAAGCAATTGTGTAAATAGTTGAAAGGCTGTAGGTGAGCAAGCTGACAAGGATTCTGTAGTCTTGTCAGCTTGTTTTCGTTAACAGCCTGTCTAAAAAGATAGAATGTATGGATACTCGTTACGAAGAGCGGCTTGGCACCGATCCGATGCTTCCGCTGATATTCCGTATGGCTTTGCCTGCGGTTGCAGCCCAGTTGGTCAATTTGCTTTATACATTGGTGGACCGTATGTATATCGGTCACATTCCAGGCATTGGTACCGATGCGCTGGCTGGAGTAGGAGTGACCAGTTCTATCATTATTCTGATTTCTTCTTTCTCTTCCATTGTAGGCGGAGGAGGGGCACCGCTGGCATCCATCGCTTTGGGACAGAATCATCGCGAACGCGCCGAGAAGATATTGGGTAACGGGTTTGTGCTGCTGATATTGTTTGCAGTCATCACCTCTTCCATTTCCTATATCTTTATGGAACCTATTCTGCTGGCTATCGGTGCTTCGGCCAATACGTTGCCCTATGCGGTCGATTACCTGTCGGTTTATCTGTTAGGGACGCTGTTTGTCGAGACGGTGGTAGGACTGAATCTGTTTATCAACTGTCAGGGAAGGCCGGGCGTAGCTATGTGTTCGGTTATCATTGGAGCAGTGCTCAACATAGTGCTGGATCCCTTGTTTATCTTTGTCTTCGATATGGGAGTGAAGGGGGCAGCACTGGCTACCATTCTGTCGCAGGCGTGCAGTGCGGTGTGGGTATTGCGTTTCCTGACTTCGCAGAAAGCTTCCTTACGGTTGGAACTCCGTTATATGAAGTTAGATCGCCGCATTGTAGGAGCTACTTTGGCACTGGGACTTTCTCCTTTCATTATGGCCAGTACGGAAAGTCTGGTAGGTTTTGTTCTGAATGGCAGTCTGGAGCGTTATGGCGATATTTACGTCAGTGCACTGGCGGTGATGCAGGCGGCTATGCTGTGTGTCAGTGTGCCATTGACAGGTTTTGCGCAAGGATTTGTGCCTGTTGCCAGTTACAATTACGGGCATGGCGACCGCGAACGGGTGAAGGCCTGTTTCAAGGTAGCAGTGACAGTGATGTTCCTTTTCAACTTTGTACTGGTGTTGCTGATGATTCTTTTCCCTACAGTCATTTCAGCGGTCTTTACCAATGATGTTCGCCTGACTGAAACAGTATCACGTTCGATGCCGATATTCTTGGGTGGAATGACTATTTTCGGTTTGCAGCGTGCCTGTCAGAATATGTTTGTGGCCTTGGGGCAGGCGCGTATTTCTATCTTTATAGCTCTATTGCGTAAAGTGATATTGCTGGTACCCTTGGCCTTGTTGTTGCCGCGGTGGATGGGAGTAACGGGTGTTTTTGCAGCCGAAGGCATTTCCGATGCAGTAGCCGCCATTTGCTGTACGCTGATTTTTGCATTTTCTTTTCCTCGGATATTGGCGAAGATGAAATTATAGCCTGTTTTTTTCCCAGTTAGGAAAAAAATATGAAGGTGTGTCAAAAAGCACACCTTCTT
>NZ_FR883003.1:0-10267 GCF_000435115.1 Bacteroides sp. CAG:633
TCCCCCCCGGCCCCTCTCCCAAGGAGAGGGAGGGACGGAGCGGGAGTAAATCTGGCGGTATACTTTCCATCCTCTTTCACTCATATATGTCTAATTATGAAGAATATAGAATTGTAAGATATTGATTGTGAATCGCTTTTGATGGGTGGTAAAAACGCAAAAAAACTGCGTCTCTACACGAACGGGACAGATTCAAAACAGGTTATCTGATCCATGTCCGTGTAGAGACGCATTCGAAACATGTTCTCACTCCTGAGCAGGTGTGCGCTTACTTCTTCATGCGCAACACGCGGATGCCTGTCCATTTATCATTGTTCTTCAGCATCTGCGACAGTGCGATACGCGATACGGTCACCTTTTTCGCAGTAGAAGAGGCATGGAGCAGACTCAATTTGCCATCCACATAGAATGCAATACCCATGTGGGCAATGTCCAGTCCCGGAATATTGGTGGTGATGGCTATGATATCACCGTTCTTAATCCACGGCAGACCGTTGACTGGAAGCTTGTCCTCAGGAATATAATGAATCTCTTTTTTTGACAGTTCTTTTTCTATTTTTTTGATCTTTCTCATATCCTCGGGCGAATCGGCCAATTTCCAATACTGTTCCGGATGGGTACTCATATAGTTGACCGTCACTTTCTGCGTATAAGGACTCTTCTTTTCGGTGATATCCTCAAGAAAGCCATTTCGAACACCATTCTCTGCCCAATCGGTGATATAATGCAAACGTGATGCATATCCGTCAATACGTCCGTTCCGATAACGGATTCGCTGGACATTGTTTGCAAAATCTCCTTCGGCCACCTGTCCGTCTTCGGTCGGCGAAAGTGACATGGCCAGCGTGTATTCGACAAAAGTGGTGCAATCCATCTCGTCGCAATTGACAACCAGATCTTCTTTCACTTCCCCGTCCAGTGTATGAGCCACATAAGGGATATCCAGAAAGCCAAGGCCATTGCTCAGCATCACCTCACCCGGATCTTCCTGAGCATAAGTCGAAATAAAAGGTATAGCCATACACAGTATGCTACACAAAATCTTTGTAATTATTTTCATCGCTTTATTAAAAAAAAGATTGTTACATTTCTATTCTGCAAACTTCAAGCCTTCGCGCAGCCATTTTTCCAATTCTCCGGTCCACTGACGCTTATAAGAAAAGTCGTCGCGGAATCCCCAGCCGTGTCCGCCTACAGGATAGGCATGAAGAGTGGCAGGTACTTTCTGTTTGACTAAAGCCATATAGTAGTTGATGCTGTTGACAGGAGGGACAGCTGCATCATCTGTCGAAAGCATAATGAAAGCTTGCGGAGTACGGGAAGTGACTCTGTTTTCAAGAGAATAATCCCGTACCAGTTCGTCAGACGGATTCTCGCCTAACAAATTGTTCCGGGAGCCCTGATGGGTATCTGCTCCCATCGTGATAACCGGATAAAACAGAATCTGGAAATCGGGACGGGTTTCATCACTGCCGTAAAGCGTAGCCAAAGATGCAGCCAAGTGTCCGCCGGCTGATGCCCCCATGATGCCTACACGCGCAGGATTGACATTCCACTCGGCTGCATGCTGACGTACAAGGCGAATAGCCTGTTCGGCATCGGAAAGAGGCACTTCACGATGACCGTTCGGCATTCTGTACTTCAAAACAATATAAGTAATACCTTGCGCATTGAGCCAAGGTGCCATATCATAGCCCTCGTGCGCCATCGCAAGGCGGGCATAGCCGCCTCCCGGACACATGATAATGGCCATACCGTTAGGGCAGGAGGGACGATAAACCGTAATAGAGGGTGTCACGACATTGGCTACCAGTCCGCCATTCAGATCTTCTTGCGTCCCGGTCAGTCCATTCGTATTAGGAGCCCCATCGGGCCATAACGGAAGCTCGATGGGATTTTGTGCATATAACATAGTTGTAATGAATGAAAAAAGTAAAACTAGAATTTTTTTCATGATATTCTGTTTCTAAAGGTTATTTCGTCTTCATGGAAGCCTTGATAAAGTAGAAAATAAGCACAGCGTAGGCAACAAGCGACAATACCTCCGACCAGGAGTTGGAAAGCCAAGCCTCGTTGACGAGATTGATGTTGCCGAAACGCATGGCTGCACTGACAACTCCCATCAAAGCACCGCCGGCAATAAATCCGGAAGCCAGCAATGTTCCCTTTTCGCCACGTCTTGCATTAACAGCTGCGTCCTTGCTGCGGCTGGTAACATACCAGTTGATGGCACCTCCCACAATCAGAGGAATATTCAGTTGCAAAGGAATAAACATACCCAATGCAAAAGCCAATGCAGGCACCTTACAGAACGTCAGCACGATAGCCAGTAAAGCACCAATACCGTAAAGAAGCCAGGGAGCACCCACACCACTCATCAGCGGTTCGATAACGGCTGCCATGGCATTGGCCTGAGGAGCAACCAGATCACCGCTTGTAAATCCATAGGTCTTGTTCAGGATAATCATTACACCTCCTACCGTTGCTGCCGAAACAATGGTTCCCAGGAATTTCCATGTTTCCTGCTTGACCGGAGTAGTACCCAACCAATAACCGATTTTAAGGTCTGTAATAAAGCCACCAGCCATGGACAGAGCCGTACAGACAACACCTCCCATCACCAGTGCGGCTACCATACCCTCAGGACCTTTCAGTCCGACAGCTACCATAACCACGGAAGCCAGAATCAATGTCATCAAGGTCATGCCCGATACAGGATTGGTTCCTACAATGGCAATGGCGTTGGCAGCGACAGTCGTAAAGAGGAACGAGATACCGGCCACAAGCAAAATGGCCACCACCGTATGCATCAGATTGCCCTGCATCACATCGAAATAGAAAAACAGGAAAACCAGAATCAGCGTAAGGATAGAACCTACTACAATGATTTTCATGGAAAGGTCGCGCTGAGTACGTTTCACGTTACTTTCTGCATTCGACTTTCCGCCCATCTCTTTGGCTGCCAATCCTACAGCACTCTTAATGATACCCCAGGATTTGATGATACCGATGATACCGGCCATAGCAATACCACCGATACCGATGCTCTTGGCATAATAATCGAATATCTGTTCGGGAGTCATGCTGCCGACAGTTGCCGTAATATCCGGATTCCACTGATTAAGCACTTCATTTCCCCAAATGAGTGACATACCGGGAATGATGATCCACCACACAGCCAGCGAACCGGCACAGATAATGGCTGCATACTTCAATCCTACGATATATCCCAAACCGAGCACGGCAGCACTTGTGTTCACCTTGAAAACCAGCTTTGCCTTTTCGGCCAGCATTTCGCCCCACATACAAACACGGGTAGTGAAGTTTTCGTTCCACCAACCGAAAGTAGCTACAATGAAATCGTAAAGACCACCCACAAGACCTGCCATCAGAAGAGGTTTGGCCTGATTGCCACCTTTTTCGCCCGATACAAGCACCTGGGTTGTAGCTGTGGCTTCGGGGAAAGGATATTTACCGTGCATGTCGCTGACAAAATACTTGCGGAACGGTATCAGGAACAGGATGCCCAACACACCTCCGAGCAGCGAACTGATGAACACTTGCATAAATGTCACCGTAATGTCCTCGGGATAGGTCTCCTGCAATATGTATAATGCCGGCAATGTAAAAATGGCTCCGGCTACAATAACACCCGAACTGGCACCAATGGATTGTATGATCACATTCTCGCCTAAAGCGTTTTTCCGTTTTCCGGCACTGGATATTCCGACAGCAATGATGGCAATAGGAATAGCAGCCTCGAACACCTGGCCGACCTTCAGTCCCAAATAGGCTGCCGCAGCCGAAAAGAGGACAGCCATAGCAATACCCCACAATACCGACCAAAGATTCACCTCCGGATATTTCCTGTCGGGACTCATCAACGGGTTGTATACCTCGCCCGGCTTTAATTCTCGAAAAGCATTTTCCGGCAAACCGGTCTGTTTTTCTAGTTCTTGTTCCATAAGTTAGCAGTTATTTTATGTTTATAATCTTAATTTCCAAATACATACGTTGGATTAATACAAAAAAGCAGGCACGGATTACATAACGAATCACGAACAAAATTCAGTTGTTCTGTGATAGATTGTGTAATCCGTGCCTAAAAGTACATTAAAAATCTGATACCGCCACTATTTTGGTATCAAAAAGTTACTTATTTCTTTTCTTTGGCAGTCATATCCCCTTCTACGTACAACCGCATCATTTCGGTTTTGGCATTGGTTCGCAGCGTAATGGACTTTTTAAAATGTCCCGGATATTTGCCGGCTCCGTTATAAGTTATCTTTATCGTACCCGTTTTGCCAGGAAGTACCGGTTCCTGTGTGTATTCGGGCACCGTACATCCGCAAGAAGCAATAGCCTGATGTATGACCAGAGGAGCATCGCCCACATTGGTAAATGTGAAAACACAGCTGACCACCGGACTATTCTCGGAAAATGTTCCAAAATCGTAAGATGTTTTATCAAACTTAATGTCAGCCTTACCTTGCGCAAAAGCATAGCTTATGCCCACAAGGAGCATTGCCATATACAATACCAGCTTTTTCATTTTTATTTCGTTTTTTAGATTCAACCGCGGCAAAGTTAGCCTTTTTTTATGGAAATGGAAGTTTCCGTATGCGAAATAGTATTAAATAGTAGATTTACTGTCACCTTTTCACTACATATAATAAAAAAGCGCGTTTGCATATCTCGCTAAAAATTCCGAATATTGCGACCAAAATCAGAAACCCGTTATTTTGGACATGCTACACGTGAATACGGAAACCATACATATCAGTAATCTGGCTATCGGATATCCCGGAAAGAAAAATGTAAAAATCGTAGCAGAAGGTATTCAAGCCGGAATCAACAGCGGCGAACTGACTTGCCTGTTAGGATCCAACGGAGTGGGGAAGTCTACACTGCTCCGAACATTATCCGCCTTCCAACCCAAGTTGAGCGGACAGATACGCATTCTGGGGAAAGATATAGAAGAATATACAGACAAGCAGATGGCCAAAGTGATCAGTGTGGTTCTGACCGAACGGTGCGACGTCCAGAATATTACTGTCACCGAACTGGTCGGATTAGGACGCAGTCCTTATACTGGCTTTTGGGGAATATTGTCCAAAGAAGACAAGGCCATCGTAGAACAGGCTATCGGGCAGGTAGGCATAAGACACCTGGCCCACCGAATGGTACATACCTTAAGCGACGGCGAACGGCAGAAAGTCATGATAGCCAAAGCACTGGCGCAGGAAACCCCCATTATTTATCTGGATGAGCCGACTGCCTTTCTGGATTTTCCCAGTAAAGTAGAAATGATGCAGCTGCTGCACACGCTTAGCCGCCAGACCAACAAAACCATTTTCCTGTCCACGCACGACTTGGAACTGGCACTGCAGATAGCAGACAAGATCTGGCTGATGGACAAGAACAAAGGGGTTGTCATCGGAACTCCGGAAGATCTCTCTCTGGATGGCAGTCTGAACCAATTTTTCGTTCGCAAAGGCATTGTTTTTGAACCAGCGACCGGACTGTTCAGGGTAGATTACGAATGTCCCTTGAAAATAGGGCTGAAAGGGCAGGGACAACGATATGCCATGGTGCAGAAAGCACTGCAACGCAATGGCATTGAAGGCGACAGCCACTTCACTGATATCTATATTGATACCGATGAAAACAACAGCAACCAATTTGGCATACACGTTCACGGAAAGGAAGTGATCTGTACCGACAACATAGAAGGTTTGCTGAAGATAATAAAGCAACTGAAATAGTATTTTGAATATCATGCACCATTCAAAAGACAATTATACGTACCTGACAACGGCCTCCGTTCCCCGTTTAGTCATCTCATTGGCCATACCGACAATTATCAGTATGCTTGTCACTTCTTTCTATAATATGGCAGATACCTACTTCGTGGGGAAAATCAATACGCAGTCAACGGCAGCAGTAGGCATTGTTTTTTCGGTCATGTCCATCATACAGGCCATAGGATTTTTCTTCGGTCATGGCTCCGGCAACTACATCTCGCGCAAGTTGGGAGCCAAAGAGCTGGACAATGCGCATAAAATGGCTGCTACAGGTTTTTTCCTGGCCTTGTTCATGGGAGCGATGCTGACCGTTGTAGGCCTGTTGCTGCTTACTCCTCTTTCCCTGGCATTGGGATCGACCCCGACCATCCTGCCGTACACCGAACGCTACCTGGGGATTGTTCTGTTAGGAGCTCCCTTCATGACCTCGTCGTTAGTACTCAACAACCAGATACGCTTTCAAGGAAATGCCTCGTATGCCATGGTAGGCATTGTTACCGGAGCCGTCATCAATGTCATATTGGATCCGATTCTGATCTTCGGACTCGACATGGGCATATCCGGAGCAGCATGGGCCACCGTTATCAGCCAGATATGCAGTTTCACCCTGCTGCTTTTCATGAGCCGCCGGGGTGAGAATATACGTATCAGTTTCAGCAACTTCACCCCTTCGCGCTCCTTTATCAAGGAAATCATCGGTGGGGGAAGTCCGTCGCTGGCCCGTCAGGGACTTGCCTGCGTAGCTACCATCCTGCTGAACATTGCGGCAGGTGCCTATGGAGATGCCGCCATTGCCGGCATGTCCATTGTGACCAAAATAGCCATGTTCATCAATGCGTTCCTGATAGGTTTCGGACAGGGATTCCAGCCGGTTTGCGGCTTCAACTACGGAGCCGGTCTGTACGCCCGGGTACGTCAGGGGTTCTGGTTCAGTGTCAAAGTAGGATTTGTATTTCTGCTGGTTTGCGCCGTATCGGGCATAGGCTACGCCGAAGAAATCGTTGAACTGTTCCGCAAAGGCGACCCGGCAGTGATTGCTGTGGGTGCCGCGGCATTGCGGTGGCAATTCATCACCTTCCCGTTAGGTTCGTGGATCATCGTCAGCAACATGATGCTGCAAACCATCCGCAAACCGGTACGCGCCACTTTGCTTTCATCGGCCCGTCAGGGACTCTTCTTTATTCCTCTCATCTTCATATTGCCTCATTTTCTGGGTTTGCAGGGAGTTGAAATGTGCCAAGCCTGCTCGGACGTACTGTCTTTTCTGCTTGCCATTCCACTGACATGCGGCGTACTTTCCGAGATGAAACGGAAAGAGAAGCTTGGTAATGTGCCGACGACGTAAAGAAGAATAATCATCAATTCCGTGCCTAAAAGAAAGCGGTTCCTTCATTTGACCCACTTTTTTCCTCTTGTAAGAATGCCTCAGCCTTAGCCAGCGTTTCAGGTTTCCCAATGTCGAACCAGTGGAAACCTTGAAGCGGACAGCCTTGTATCCTGACCTTATCGCAAACAGACAGATAGAAAGGAACAATGGAAAACTTACCGCTCCATTGAGGTCCTTCCATATATCGGAAAAGAGTGGGGGAAATCACATGAATGCCTCCAAAAGCATACTCCAGAAAGCGATCCGGATCGGGGACAAACCCCTGCGGCTTTACTTCGCCCGTAGCTTTGTTAATCCAACCGTGCAACCGGTTTCCGGCATCGAACAGTAAATAACGCGAAGTTTGCCGCTGGCTGACCAGCAAGGTGGCATCGGCTCCGCTGCTGCAATGGGCACGATAGAAGCCGGCCAGATCGATATCGGACAGAATATCAGCGTTATGAACCAGAAACGGTTCGTCACCCTCTAAAAACGGACGGGCCTTCCGAATGCCTCCACCGGTGTCGAGCAATTCATCCCGCTCGTCGCTGATGTGTATGTTCACTCCAAAATGATGATGAGCCTCCAGAAAATCAATAATCTGCTGACCCAAGTGGTGTATGTTGACGGTAATGTCATCGAATCCCGCCTCTTTCAGTTTCTCGATAACCCGCTGAAGCATCGGTTTACCGCCCACCGGAACAAGCGCCTTAGGCGTATGATCGGTCAAAGGACGGAGCCGCGTACCCAGTCCGGCTGCAAAAATCATGGCTTTCATAACTACAAATCTTATACTGAACAAAAAACGGATTATAAACTTACGGATATATGCTGCTCCCGATGGACGAGCCGCACCTGCACACCAAACTTCCGATGCAGATGTTCGGCTACATGCTGGGCACTGTAAACAGAACGATGCTGTCCGCCCGTGCATCCGAACGAAACGGAGAGACTGGTAAACCCACGCTCCATATAACGCTTGACAGAAGCATCGACCAAGGCATACACATGCTCCAGAAAGACCGTGATTTCTCCGTCATCTTCCAGGAAACGGATCACCGGTTCGTCCAGTCCGGTCAGCGATTTATAGCGTTCGTACTTTCCGGGATTGTGGACGGCCCGACAATCGAACACAAAACCGCCCCCATTTCCGGACGTATCTTCCGGTATACCTTTTTTATACGAGAAACTGGTCACTGTAACAACAAGCGGCGATTTTTTCTCCGCAAACTGGTCCAGTTCGGTCAGCCGGCGCAACACCTCACACAAATAAGGATATTCCGGATAAGGCTCGCGAAGCAACTGGCGCAAACTGTCTATGGCATACGGCACACTCTCCAGGAAATGTGCCTTTTTCTCGAAGTAACCCCGGAAGCCATAAGCCCCCAATACCTGCAAAAGACGGAACAATACAAAATGCCGCAAGCGATGCTGAAAATCCGGCTCGCTGATCGCCGTATACTTCTGTGCTGCAGACAGATACTCCCGGATCAGTTCCTGTCGGAGTTCTTCCGGATAGCGTGCCTTTGCCTGCCACAGGAAAGACGCCACATCGTAATAGACCGGTCCTTTACGGCCTCCCTGAAAATCGATAAACCATGGAGCACCGTCTTTTATCATCACATTACGGCTCTGGAAATCGCGATACATGAAGGTAGACGTATTGTCCTGCAAAAGCACCTCCTTCATTTGCTGGAAATCATCTTCCAGGCGGTCTTCCTGAAAATCGAGTCCGGTAGCTTTCAGGAAACAATACTTGAAATAGTTCAAGTCCCACAAGACGCTGCGACTGTTGAACTGCGCCTGCGGATAGCATTCGGAGAAATCCAGCCCGTCGGCTCCGGCAAACTGAAAGTCGGGAAGCAGACGGATGGTCTGTCGCAACAGGTCCTTCTCCCTTTCGGAGAACACCCCGGTGCTGCGTCCCTGTCCGATGGCATCGAACAGAAGGACATCGCCCAAATCGTCCTGCAGATAAAACCGCCCGTCTTCCGACCGGGCTACGACTTTAGGCACCGGCAACCCTTTGGCCTGAAAATGCCCGTCCAGATAAAGGAAAGCCTCGTTTTCGTCGACCGATTCGCCTTCGACTCCGATTAAATCTGTCACTCCCTTCAGACGGAAGTACCGACGGTTGGAACCCGCTGGCGTCAGTCTGACAATTTCTTCCGGATCCTGCCCGGTATGGTTTCTATAAAGTTCTCTAAGCTCTTCTGGTATCATAAATGTCTTTTTATTCTATCATTATATTTCAATACTGATGATTCCACCATAAGGCGTCAAAGCACTGAAAGCCTCCTCCGGCTTCACCAGCCCGGCATATATCTGCGCACAGATAAGGACGCCTCCATGAGCGAATATGGCAACACGCTGATAATCCGCTTTTTTCAGCTCATCCAGAAACTGGCTGACACGCTGGTACTGCATGGCAAAGGATTCGCCTCCGGTGGCGGCTACGTTCAGATAATCGGCATACCATTCCTTCAGACGGGGATCGTCGTTCGTCTGGAACGGCTTCATTTCCCAGGCTCCGAAATTTATCTCCATAATACGACGGTCGCGCGTAGCGTCGGGATAGCCGCAATAAGCAGCCAGCCTTACGCACCGTGTCAGCGGGCTGGTATACACTTTGTCGAAAGGCAGAAACGCTTTCAGCCCTGCGGCCGTGACAGCCGCTTCCTGCTCGAAAGTTGCCTTCAGAGGCACATCGGTCTGCCCATAGCACACCCCGGGAGGAACATCTACCGAGGTATGTCGGATAAGAATCACTTCCATATATTGACTATTTCTTTTCTTAATAATAATGATACATCCACAGGCTTCCCAAATAGAAAGCCAATTCGCACAGCAGGAACATGGCCCCGCAACAATCGCCCGTATACCCGTTCAGGCGTCGCTTCATCAGTCGGCACAACCCTGCAAACACGACCACCGGAAACAAAGCAACCGGCCACATGCCGAAAGGAAGCAGGCAAACCAAAGGCAACGCGCCACCGGCCAGAGCCAACAGGAACTCGCTGACCCTCATGCGCTGGTACACGACGTGTGCCTTGCTCTCTTCCTCCTTCCGCGCATAAGGAAGGAAATTGATCAGTTG
>NZ_FR883004.1:0-7853 GCF_000435115.1 Bacteroides sp. CAG:633
GAAATCGACTTCAAGGACATCACGCCCCGCTTCTTCAACGACCTGAAGAAATTCAACCCCTTCGGTCCCGAGAATACCAAGCCCATATTCTGTACGCACAACGTCTACGACTATGGCACCAGCAAAGTAGTGGGACGCGACCAGGAGCACATCAAGCTGGAACTGGTGGACAACAAGTCGAACAACGTGATGAACGGCATTGCCTTCGGACAAAGCTCGCACGTGCGCTACATCAAGACCAAGCGCTCGTTCGACATCTGCTACACCATCGAGGAGAACACCCACAAGCGCGGCGAAGTGCAGCTTCAGATCGAAGACATCAAGCCCAACTGAGCCCTTGTGAAACCATTTATAACCCATAGTCCGGCAACCGTATGCTAGCGCCCGTCTACTACCAGATATTGAAACAGTACTGGGGATACGACTCCTTCCGCGGCATACAGGAAGACATCATCCGCAGCATCAGCGAGGGCAACGACACGCTGGGACTGATGCCTACCGGCGGCGGCAAGTCCATCACCTTCCAGGTGCCTGCCCTGGCACAGGAAGGGTTGTGTCTTGTCGTCACCCCCTTGATAGCCCTGATGAAAGACCAGGTGCAGAACCTGCGCAAACGGGGCATCAAGGCACTTGCTATCTACTCGGGCATGGACCGGCAGGCCATTGTCACCGCCCTCGAAAACTGCATTTTCGGCAACTACAAGTTCCTCTACATCTCGCCCGAACGGCTCGGCACCGACATCTTCCGCACCAAGCTGCGCAAGATGCACATCAGCATGATCACCGTCGACGAAAGCCACTGCATCTCGCAATGGGGCTACGACTTCCGTCCCGCCTACCTGAAGATAGCCGAAGTGCGCGACCTGCTACCCGGCGTCCCCGTGCTGGCACTCACCGCTACCGCCACCCCCGAAGTGGTAAAGGACATACAGGCACGTCTCCACTTCCGCCGCGAAAACGTGTTCCGCATGAGTTTCGAACGCGAAAATCTGGCCTACATCGTCCGCCACACCGAGAACAAGACCGCCGAACTGCTACACATCCTGCGCCGCATGGAGGGCAGCGCCATCGTTTACGTGCGCAACCGCCGCCGCACCCGCGAGACCGCCGAACTACTAAACAACGAACATATCACCGCCGACTTCTATCACGCCGGACTGGACGACGCGGCCAAAGACATCCGCCAACACCGCTGGCAGACGGGCGAAAGCCGTGTCATGGTAGCCACCAACGCCTTCGGCATGGGCATCGACAAGCCCGACGTCCGTCTGGTCATCCACCTCGACCTGCCCGACTCCGTCGAAGCCTATTTTCAGGAAGCCGGTCGTGCCGGACGCGACGGACAGAAAGCCTATGCCGTCATCCTCTACGCACGGTCCGACAAAGCCGCGCTGCGCAAACGCGTGCCTGATACTTTCCCCGAGAAAGACTACATCAAGGACGTTTACGAACACTTGCAATACTACTACCAGATGGCGATGGGCGACGGGCAGGACTGTGTGCGCGAGTTCGACATCGAGGACTTCTGCCGCAAGTTCAAGTACTTCCCCGTGCCCGTGGACAGCGCCTTGAAGATACTGACCCAGGCCGGCTACCTGGAGTACACCGACGAACAGGACAACGCCTCGCGCCTGCTTTTCACCGTACGACGCGACGAACTGTACAAACTCCGCGGGCTGGGCGACGAGACCGACCGCCTGATACAGATTATCCTTCGCTCGTATACAGGTCTGTTCACCGACTACGCCTTCATCAGCGAAGACTCGCTGGCCACGCGCACCGGCCTCACCCGCCGGCAAGTGTACGAAGCGCTGATACGTCTGGCGCAACTTCACATCGTCAGCTACATCCCGCAGAAAAAGATACCTTATATAATATATACACGCGAGCGGATGGACATCAGCCAGATTCATATTCCCCCTTACGTCTACGAAGAACGGAAACGCCGTTACGAGGACCGCATCGAGTACATGCTGGAGTATGTTGAAAACGACCTGATATGCCGCAGCCGCATGCTGCTCTACTACTTCGGCGAAAAGAACGAGCACAACTGCGGACAGTGCGACACGTGTATCAGACTCCGCCACAAGAAAGGCTCTTTCGACGATGCGCCCGATCAGCTGCGCCAGTCCATCCTGCAACTGCTTGCCGAAGGTCCGTTACCTCCGTCGGCCATTACCGAAAGACTCAACATCAGTCGCGAAGATGCTACCGAGGCCCTGCAACAGTTGTTGGACGAGCAGCGTATCTTTGCCGTCAACGGCATGCTACAGCTACAACCCGGAACTACCGGAAAAGTCACCATCTGCCAATAGCTTTCCGACCCTCCGCAAGCAAACTTACGACGCAAGCCTGCGAATCGGATGCAGAAACCTGACAATAAATTTTTATTTGCACCCGATTTGCACTATTTTTGTTTCACGAAAGAAACTGCCGTTCCTCCTTCTGCAAAGTTCCGAAGGCAGACAGCTGCAGGTTCCTCAGACGAAAGTGCCAGATCAAGAGGGCGTTTTCAAACATTGTAACACTTAAAAGCAAAGATAACCATGGGATTCTTCAAATCTTTTTTCTCCGGCAAGCCCGAAAACCCGGAAGCGGAAAAACAAAAAAACGACCAGAAAAACTTTGAGATATTCAAGTACGACGGAATGCGTGCCCAGCGCATGGGACGCACCGACTATGCCATCAAATGCTTTACCGAAGCCTTGAAGCTGCAGGACGACTTCGAAACCATGAGCTACCTGGCACAGGTCTACATCCAGACTAACCAGCTGGAAGAAGCACGCCGTCTGCTGGAAACCATGATCCAGCACGAAGCCAATCATACAGCCACCTACCTCACACTGGCCAACGTGTGCTACATGCTGGAAGACTATCCTGCCATGGCCGAAGCCGCACAGAAAGCCATCTCCATCGAAGAAGGCAACGCCATGGCTCACTATCTGCTGGGCAAGGCCAACAACGGACAGGGAGACGACCTGATGTGCATCGCCCACCTGACCAAAGCCATCGTACTGAAAGACGACTTCACCGAAGCCCGCCTGATGCGTGCCGAAGCCTTGGCCAAAATGCACCAATACAAAGAGGCTATGGAAGACATTGAAGCCATCCTGACACAGAACGATGAGGACGAAAGTGCTCTCCTGCTGCGTGGCAAAATAAAAGAAGCCAATGGCGACACTGACGGAGCCGAAGCCGACTACACCCACGTCACCGAACTGAATCCTTTCAACGAACAGGGTTTCCTCTACCTGGGCCAACTGTACATCGGACAAAAGAAACTGACCGAAGCCATTGCCCTCTTCGACGAAGCCATCGACCTGAATCCCAACTTCGTGCAGGCCTATCACGAACGCGGACGCGCCAAGCTGCTGAACGGCGACAAGGAAGGTGCCACCGAGGACATGAAAAAGGAACTCGAACTGAACCCCAAGGAAAGCGAAGCTTTCAACGGCCAGTACAATAACCAGCCCGGCGGACGACAGACGGATATATTGGGACTGTAAGGCCCATTTTTTCCCAGTTAGCAAAAAAACTTTCCCTAACTGGGGAAATATTTTTCTCTAACTGGGAAAAAATATGCGCCCTTCTGAGCCAACAGAACTATATAAAGAAAGAAACAAAAGGCATAATCCCATTATCATAAAACTAACAGAAAAGACGATGAGTAAAGTAAAAAACAACATTGCTATATTGGGAGCAGGAGGAATAGCTACCAAAATGGCTGCTACCTTGCAACAGATGAAGGATGTCAACTGTTACGCCGTTGCCGCACGCGACCTCCAACGCGCCCAGGCCTTTGCCAAAGAATGGGGCTTCAAACACGCCTACGGCTCGTACGAAGAAATGGTTGCCAACCCGGAAATCGACCTTGTATACGTAGCTACGCCGCATTCGCATCATTATGAACATGCCCGGCTCTGCATCCTGCACGGCAAAGCGGTTCTGTGCGAGAAGGCCTTTACTGCCAATGCCCGCGAAGCAGAAAGTCTGCTGCAACTGGCCAAAGAACAGCAGGTGTACATTGCCGAAGCCATCTGGACACGCTACATGCCTTTCTCGACCACTATACGCGAGCTGGCTCACAGCGGCATCATCGGCAAACCGGACATGCTTACAGCCAGCCTGGGCTATCCCGTCGCCAACAAGGAACGCATAGCCAAACCCGAACTGTGCGGAGGTGCCCTGCTCGACCTCGGTGTCTATCCCATCAACTTTGCACGCATGGTTTTCGGTACCGACATCGCAGACATACAGTCGCACTGCGTGAAGAACGAATATGGCGTAGATATCCAGGAAAGCATTTCTTTCCGCTATGCCGACGGCAAAATGGCAGCTCTACAAGCTACGGTGAGCTGCGCCAACAACCGCCAAGGCATCATCTCGGGCGATAAAGGATACATCATAGTAGACAACATCAACAACCCACACCAGGCAGCCATCTACAATGCAGACCACCAACTGGTGAAGATCTACGATTGCCCACCCCAAATCAGCGGTTACGAGTACGAAGTACAGGCCTGCATCGATGACCTACGCAAAGGAAAACTGGAACCCACAACCATGCCTCATGCCGAAACACTGGCCATCATGCGCCTGCTCGACCAGCTGCGGGCCGAATGGGGAGTTGTCTATCCGGCCGATCGGGAGACAGCCTTATAAGCAGGTCAGGTAAAAGGAATTCCCTCAGCGGACAGGTCTTTCTGCCAGAAGCAAAACAAGAGAATAGGTATTAAATAGATACTCTTTTCAAAAAAAACATGGAATATTGTTTGCTTTTAAAAGAAAAGTATTACTTTTGCCCCGTAATCAAGAACAAAAAGAGAACAAAAGCATGAATCTGTTTACTTACGCATATTACTTCTTCTTTTACTTTTACTTTAGCAACAAAGTAGAGCGGGAGTTTGTATGTGTCAAGTGACAGTGACGCTTAAGAACTGAATTAAGAACTTAAAGTTAAAGATATGAATCCCGCTCCCATGTTTGGAAGCGGGATTTTTTGTTACAGTACAGACTTATGAAAAGAATAGCCATTCAGGGAACATTGGGTTCCTTCCACGACATTGCAGCCCACCGATACTTCGAAGGTGAAGACATCGAACTGATATGCTGCGCTACATTCGAGGACGTATTCAAGTCCATTCGCCAGGACAGCCAAGTGATTGGTATGCTGGCCATTGAAAACACCATTGCCGGAAGCCTGCTTCACAACAACGAACTGCTACGGCAAAGCGGCACACAAATCATCGGCGAACACAAACTGCGCATCTCGCACAGCTTTGTCTGCCTGCCCGAAGAGGACTGGAACGACATCACCGAAGTCAACTCGCACCCCATCGCACTGATGCAATGCCGCGATTTCCTCAGCCAGCATCCTAACATCAAAGTTGTGGAAGGCGAAGACACCGCCCGCAGTGCCGAAATCATCCAGAAGGAACACCTGAAAGGACACGCAGCTATCTGCTCGAAAGCAGCAGCCGAACTGTATGGCATGAAAGTATTGCAGGAAGGCATTGAGACAAACAAGCACAACTTCACCCGTTTCCTGGTTGTGGCCGACCCCTGGCAGGTAGACGAACTGAACCGCCACCGCTCGCACGAGGTGAACAAGGCAAGCATCGTATTCACCCTGCCCCACACCGAAGGAAGCCTGTCGCAAGTGTTGTCCATCCTGTCGTTCTACCGCATCAACCTGACGAAGATACAGTCGCTGCCCATCATCGGACGGGAATGGGAATACCAATTCTATGTAGATGTCGTGTTCGACAATGTACTGAAATACAAACAATCCATCGCGGCCATCACACCGCTGACCAAAGAACTTAAAATACTGGGAGAATATGAAGAAGGAAAATCTACACTGTGATACAGCTACGAGTTACGAGTTACGAGCTACGAGTAAGGAGCTACAAGCTACGAGTTACAGGCCGGCGGACCGGTTGTCTTCCGTCAGCGAATACTACTTCTCGCGCAAGCTGAAGGAAGTGGCACAGATGAATGCCCAGGGAATGGACGTTATCAGTCTGGGTATCGGAAGCCCCGACATGCCGCCCTCCGAACAGACCATCCGTACCTTGTGCGAAGCTGCCCAGAACCCCGACGGTCACGGCTACATGCCCTACGTAGGCATCCCCGAACTACGCTCAGCCTTTGCCGCATGGTACAAGCGCTGGTACGGCGTGGAACTGGACCCGAAAACCGAGATACAACCGCTGATCGGTTCGAAAGAAGGTATCCTGCACGTCACACTGGCTTTCGTCAACCCCGGCGAACAGGTACTGGTGCCCAATCCCGGCTACCCTACCTATACGTCACTAAGCAAGATTCTGGGAGCCGAAGTGGTGAATTACAACCTGCGCGAGGACAACGGCTGGATGCCCGACTGGGAACAGCTGGAAGCCATGGACACGAGCCGCGTCAAGCTGATGTGGACCAACTACCCCAACATGCCGACCGGCGCACCCGCCACGCCCGAGCTGTACGAACGTCTGGTTGACTTTGCCCGCCGCCGTGGCATCATCATCGTGAACGACAATCCCTACAGCTTCATCCTGAACGACCATCCGCTGAGCATCCTCAGCGTGCCGGGTGCCAAGGACTGCTGCATCGAGTTCAACTCGATGAGCAAGAGCCACAACATGCCCGGCTGGCGTATCGGTATGCTAGCCTCGAACCCACAATTCGTGCAATGGGTACTGAAGGTAAAGAGCAACATCGACAGCGGTATGTTCCGCGCCATGCAGCTGGCTGCCGCCACTGCCCTCGACGCCGATGCCGACTGGTACGAAGGCAACAACTGCAACTACCGCAACCGCCGCCAACTGGCCGGAGAAATCATGCACACACTGGGCTGCACCTACGACGAACGTCAGGTAGGCATGTTCCTCTGGGGACGCATCCCCGACCGATACAAGGATGTGGAAGAGCTGACCGAACGCGTGCTACACGAGGCCCGTGTTTTCATCACCCCCGGCTTCATTTTCGGCTCGAACGGTGCACGCTACATCCGCATCTCGCTCTGCTGCAAGGATGCCAAACTAGCGGAAGCATTGGAGAGAATAAAGAAAATGAAGAGTGAAGAATGAAGAACGGAGAATTTTAGACTGCTTCATTCGTAAACCACAGAAACAATTAATAAACATAAGAACCTACAATGATGAATCCGTAAGAACGAGAATGCCACCGCAGATAAATTCTTCATTCTTCATTCATCATGCTTAATTCAATCGTTATGGAACTCGAATTAGAAAAGATTGCCCTCCCGGGCGTCGACGACAAACGTCCCTTGGTGATTGCAGGTCCGTGCAGCGCCGAAACAGAAGAACAAGTAATGAACACTGCCAAACTACTGGCAGATAAGGGAATCAAAATATTCCGTGCCGGCATCTGGAAGCCGCGCACCAAACCCGGAGGCTTCGAAGGCATCGGCGTAGAAGGCCTGGCATGGCTCAAGGAAGTGAAGAAGGAAACTGGCATGTACGTCGCTACCGAAGTAGCTACTGCCAAACATGTATTCGAGGCACTGAAGGCCGGCATCGACATCCTGTGGATAGGCGCACGCACCACAGCCAACCCCTTTGCCATGCAGGAGATAGCCGACGCATTGCGCGGTGTGGACATTCCCGTGCTGGTGAAGAACCCCGTCAATCCCGACCTCGAACTGTGGATCGGTGCCCTGGAGCGCATCAACCAGGCCGGACTGAAACGTCTGGCAGCCATCCACCGCGGATTCTCGGCATACGATAAGCGGATTTATCGCAATCTGCCCCAGTGGCACATCCCCATCGAACTGCGCCGCCGCATCCCCAACCTGCCTATTCTGTGCGACCCCAGCCACATCGGCGGTAAGCGCG
>NZ_FR883004.1:7861-8492 GCF_000435115.1 Bacteroides sp. CAG:633
CCACATCGGCGGTAAGCGCGAACTCGTGGCACCGCTGTGTCAGCAGGCCATGGACCTGGGTTTCGACGGCCTCATCGTAGAGAGCCACTGCAATCCGGATGCTGCCTGGAGCGACGCCGCACAACAGGTGACGCCAGACATCCTGGACTACATACTGAACCTGCTCGTCATCCGCGAAACCAACCAGAGCACCGAAAACCTGGCCGAACTGCGCAAGCAGATTGACGAGTGCGACGACAACCTGATTCAGGAACTGGCCAAGCGTATGCGGGTGGCTCGCGAAATAGGTACTTACAAGAAGGAGCACGGCATGACCATCCTTCAGACCGGCCGCTACAACGAAATCCTCGAAAAGCGCGGCTCGCAAGGTGCCCTCTGTGGCATGGATTCGGAATTCATCAAGAAAGTATTCGAAGCTATCCACGAGGAGAGTGTAAGGCAGCAGATGGAAATCATTAATAAATAAGGAGCCTCACCCCGACCCTCTCCCAAGGAGAGGGAGAAGGAAGAAGAATGCTCCGGCTGATAATACAACTGTACAACCATAAAATTATGTATAATGTCCGCCTCACTCTCCCCTCTCTTTGGGAGCAAGGTGAAAGAGTGAGGCCTTAAAACATCCCACTCCCCC
>NZ_FR883004.1:8526-9418 GCF_000435115.1 Bacteroides sp. CAG:633
GGGAGAGGGGACGGGGGTGAGGCTTATATTATGAGAATATTAATCCTCGGAGCCGGCAAGATGGGCTCCTTCTTCAACGACGTACTGAGTTTCCAGCACGAGACGGCCGTGTTCGACGTCAACCCGCACCAGTTGCGCTTTGTCTACAACACCTACCGCTTTACCACGCTGGACGAGATAAAAGAGTTTGAACCCGAGCTGGTGATCAACGCCGCCACGGTGAAATACACCCTCGACGCCTTCCGCCAGGTATTGCCCGTACTGCCCAAGGACTGCATCCTGAGCGACATCGCTTCGGTGAAGACCGGGTTGAAAAAATTCTATCAGGAAAGCGGCTTCCGCTACGTGTCCACCCACCCCATGTTCGGACCCACGTTCGCCAGCCTCAACCACCTGAATACGGAGAACGCCATTATCATCACCGAAGGCGATCACCTGGGACGCATCTTCTTCAAGGACCTGTATCAGACGCTGAAGCTGAACATCTTCGAATACACCTTCGACGAGCACGACGAGACGGTGGCTTACTCGCTGTCCATCCCCTTCGTTTCGACTTTCGTCTTTGCAGCCGTGATGAAGCATCAGGAAGCACCGGGTACCACCTTCAAGAAGCACATGGCCATTGCTCAGGGACTGCTGAACGAAGACGACTACCTGCTGCAGGAAATCCTCTTCAACCCGCGCACGCCGGCACAAGTCGAAAATATCCGCGTCGAGCTGAAGCAGCTGTTGGAAATCATCACCAACAAGGATGCCGAAGGCATGAAGAAATACCTGACGAAGATCCGCGAAAACATCAAGTAAAGCGGGTCCGGCAGACCGTTTGTGGGACACTTGTGTCGCTCGTCTGTATCACTTGCACGGCTCGCGAGCCGTACAAGTGTCCCACAAA
>NZ_FR883005.1:0-5390 GCF_000435115.1 Bacteroides sp. CAG:633
GTTTCGCACGTGGGGAATGCGTGGCGTATGCCCTGTGCGGCGGCTGTTTCAGCCTCTTTCGAACTGAGGCAGCCTTTAAAGGAATCAATGGCAAGAATTACTTTTCTCATGAGTGAACGGATGATTAGGGTGAACACGATGCTGTGCAGTCTGTTGGGCGCAGCCGGTCGGACAGTTTTCGCCGGTAGTACCATACGCCAGCCACGTCGGCCAGTGCCCAGCCAATGGGTACCGACCACCAGATGCCGGTGTAGCCCACCGAAGGAATGGCTGCCAGCACGTAGGCCAGTAACACGCGGCTGCCCAGTGAAATGACGGTCAGAACTACCGACATGGAGGGTAGGGCTACGGCACGGTAGAAACCGTAGAGCAGAAACAGGTAGCCGATGCCTACATAGAAGCTGCCTTCGATGCGGAGATACTCTACGCCTATGGCGATGATGCCGGTTTCGGAGGGTGGAACAAACAGCGACATCAGCCATGGCGACAAGACAAAGACGGCAGCCGAAACCAGCAGGGCGAAAACGGTAGTCAGCACCACGGCGCTGCGGATGCCACGACGGATGCGTTCGTGCCGGCCGGCACCGTAGTTCTGGGCGATGAAGGTGGAGAAGGCGTTGCCAAAATCCTGCACGGGCATGTAGGCGAAAGAGTCTATCTTGACCGCTGCGGCGAAGGCAGCCATGACGGCGGTGCCAAACGTATTGACTAGGCCTTGCACCATCAGGATGCCGAAGTTCATGACCGATTGCTGCACACACGTCAGGAACGAGTAGGAAGCGATGCGGCGGATGGAACGGAAGTCGGTCACGCGGTCGGCTTGCGACAGCCGAAGTTCGGGGAAATGGCTGTGTGTGTAGGCATACAGCCCTATGGCGGCTACGGTTTGCGCTATTACCGTGGCCCAGGCAGCTCCTTCCACTCCCATGCCCAGACCAAGCATCAGGGCAAGGTCGAGCCCGATGTTGAGAACAACCGATACCAGCAGAAATACCAGTGGTATGACCGAATTGCCTATGGCACGGAGCAGAAAAGCATAGAAGTTGTAGATGCAGACCGGTATCATGCCCAGAAAGACGATAAACAGATAGCGGTAGGTTATCTGTTCGACTTCGGCCGGTGTTTGCAGCAGGCGGATGATAGGAGTCAGAAAGGCCAGCGATATAATGTTGAGCAGGAGGGTGACACCACCGACAATCAGCATGGCGGAAAAGATGCTGCGCCGCATGGCTGCCAGATCGCGTGCGCCATATTGCATGGAGAACACAGCGCTGCATCCCATGCAAAGACCGATAAAGACAGACGTCACAAATATGATGAGGGCATACGACGAGCCTACCGCGGCCAGTGCCTGTGCACCCAGTACGCGGCCAACGATAAGCGTATCGGCAATGTTGTAGCACTGCTGTAGCAGGTTGCCCAGCATCAGCGGAAAAGCAAAGCGGAGCATGGTTCCCGTAATGCTTCCTTCCGTCAGATTTCCTTGATTGGTAATGCGCATTGGTATGATTGTAAATTGTGCCAAAATTACGTCATGCGTACCAGATACACAAATGTTCGGAAGAAAGTTTTTAAGCTGCCGGCAGCCGGTGTAGAAAGTTTTGAGAGTAGTTTCTTCTGCTTTAGGTGTGGGATTATATGGAAATATACCGTGGAAGGTAATCCGAGTGCCCATTAGTAAATACTAAACCTGAAAAAGTTAGTGGCGCAATTAAAAATGAATATTTATTTGGAATATATGCAGAAAAGTTCTACCTTTGCCGCCGAAAACAGAAAGAAACTTATGAACCAGATGATGAATTATACTTTTTACGCGTTCTATCGGCCTGTCTGCCAGCAGAATGGTACAGACAGCCAGCAGACGGTGCATGTGCACTGGTTCAGTGGTTTTATCTAAGTCCGACTCTCCATGTAATTTTTTTATAATCTCCTCCTTCCTGTCTTTATTGCAGACAGAGGGGGAGTTACCTATTCAGGTCCTGCTTTACATCGGGATCCGATGATGTGTGTGCTATAAAATTTACCACAACTTTTTTCTTGTAATCAAAAGTTATGTTCAGCATTATATCTACTATGTTGGCTGGTTTTGTTATCGGCCATTTTCTGCACGAAGGAAAGTTTCTTCAGAAGATTGAGAAAACTACTTCGCTGACCGTATTTGCCTTGCTTTTTGTGTTGGGATTGTCCATCGGGTCGAATCGTCTGATTGTGGACAATTTGGGACGATTCGGATGGCAGGCAGCTATACTGGCCGTTTTAAGTTTGAGTGGCAGCATCGTGGCAGCCCGTATTGTATTTCAATTGTTTTTCAAGAAAGGAGAGGAAAGAAATGAAGAATAGTCTGATCGTTATTGCCATTTTTGCCGTGGGATGTCTGGCAGGAACTTACTGGCATCCGGAGGCTGATATGCACAACTGGTCGCTTTGTATCCTTTATGCGCTGATGTTGCAGGTGGGCATCGGACTGGGCAGTAATAAAGTTTTGCGCAGTGAGCTGAAGCAGCTAAGTCCGAAGATGCTGCTGGTTCCGTTGGCCACCATTACCGGTACACTGATTTTTTCGGCCATTGCCAGCTTGCTGTTGAGCCAGTGGAGCGTGTTCGATTGCATGGCAGTGGGCAGTGGATTCGCATACTATTCGCTGTCGTCCATCCTGATCACTCAGTTCAAGGAGCCCTCTATCGGCCTGCAACTGGCTACCGAGCTGGGTACGATTGCTTTGCTGAGCAATATTATCCGCGAGATGATGTCGCTGGTAGGCGCACCGCTGATACGGAAATACTTTGGCCGTCTGGCACCTATTTCGGCAGCAGGTGTTAATTCGATGGACGTCCTTCTGCCTTCCATCGCCCGTTGTTCGGGGAAGGAGATGATGCCGATAGCCATCTTTCATGGCATCCTGATCGACTTGAGCGTCCCCATCTTTGTGAAGTTGTTCTGTAGTCTGTGATGCTAACTAAGGGGCTGCTGATGATGGCTGTCAGCCAGCCGCGGAGGTGGCGGATAAAAATCAATCCTTGAAGCAGGAACTTTTCTGAATCAAGGATTGATTGTATGATTATTGTTTTTAATAGTATTGGTAGTCGAAGTATCTATTTCTAATCATGCAAAACTGGGGGAGATAGAATAATTGTGTAATCTAAATAGCTATAGTTGATTTTCATAAGTATAAAAGACGAGGGTATTCCTTTCATTTTTATTTTTGGGGATACCCCTCTTCATTAAAAGCTTAGTGATTTACAACAAATAATTCACCGGTTTCGCAGTCTGTCATTAGATAAATCTGATGTTGAAATAATACATAAATCAAATAAGCAAGTTCTGCTTGAGAAAATGATTCCTCCAAAAAATAATGGTTCTCGTACTTTGTGAAAAGTACATTTAGTAAATTTCCCTTATTTCTATTGCAAATAGAATCTATACGTGTTTGAGGAATTACGAACTGGCATCTTTGTTGTAATAAATCAAATGAATGGTCATCCATTTGAATGGTGTCTTTTCTAAAGATAGGATAAAGTTTATTCCTTCTTTTCTCTGTTGTAAACAAAGGGATGTCACTTTCCTCAGTTACTATCTTATAGATACTATCCTTGTGGACAATATTCATTGCAATAAAGGGACAATGAATAAGATCTACCACAATGTTACTATTTTCAAAATCAGAACCTTTTGGGTTCTCCTTACAATTAGCCAAGCAAAATGCAAATAACAAGAAAAATACGATATTAATGCAAATATTTTTTCGGTATAACATAATTCCCATATTTCACTCTTTTAGGTTCACCTATTGCTTTCCTGATTCTATTTTCTGTATTCACAGCCAGTATAACTGTATGAGCATTTGTCTATTTCCCATATCCTTATTTTTTCATTACGTTATCAACCTGCCGTTCCTGTACTTTTTGGATTTTTATGAAGTTTAACAGTTCGGTCATCCTGTCAGAGTAAGGTTTATGCACATAGATATAAAAACCTTCTTCACAATCAATGCCAGTGCTAACAAAAATATTATATTGATACAACAAATAAATTAAATAAGATATTGCTGAGAGGTTTTCAACATTGAAGATGAAACCCTCACTGTTTACATAATATTGTAACAATTCCTCTATTCCTCCCTTTTTATAAAGAGAATCAATTTGGGGATGTATGGTTACTTCGTATCGTTTAAGGTCTAAAAAAGTCAAACTATCTACGGATATATATCCTTCGACCATCCTTCTCGCTAGTAAATATATTGTTTGGCTATCACTTAATATGCACATATTACTTTGCCACTTCTCAGCTAGATATTCAACAGAAGCAACAACGAGAGCAGTATCATCAGTAGCATTATTTACTATATGTAATGGAATCTCCACGTTCGATGAACTTGATGAGTAAGATGTATTCTTATATAGTTCATATTCATCTAAAATCAGAGTTTCTAAATACTGTTCTCTTGTTAACTTATTTTCTTTCCTTGCACAAGAAATGTTAAGGCATAAAATGAAAACTATAATCAGTAATTTCATATCAAAGTAAAATTCGTACTAAGATAAGGTATAGGTATGCTGAAATCAACACCCTATAACCTTATTCAATACATTGTTTATTACTTCCCGTATAAATATCCTTTCGGGTTACGCATATTCAAATTAAAAACTTTCCGTATCCTATTTTCCATTATTATAGGATAAGTTTCATTATACATCAATTTTGAACGTTCCATGATACTTCCATTTTTGAGCTCCCCCCGGTTTACAGGAAGTGTATTCCCTCGACTAATTTCAGCCGCATGCCCCAATTCGTGAACTAATCCGACGATTGGAGGTCTTTCGTTTTGATTATTAGTCAAAGTATTATAAGGAGAATATTCAACAGTTATTTCTTGTGAAGAACTATTCGTTCCGTTTGAAGTTTCATATGTACGATTACCATTTTGCCCCTTTGCTTGTCTTTCGTCAGCAATATCTGTAATAACAATTGTATTTGCAGAAATTTCCAATCCTTCAATCATATCTTTAACCATAGAATCTGCATCTTTCAACTGCTTCAAATCAGCCTTTACTTGACTTTGATATTTAGTATCAAATCCAAACCATAACTTGATTTCATCAATTAACCCATTCGGATTAGGAGCGATAATAATACTATCCCCATTCACATCAATATTCTTCATCGGACAGTTCGCCGCATACTGATACGGTGACATTGGATAATACTTTTCCGCGAAGCGGTCTTTTGTATGGAATCTTCCTACCGCCGCATCATAGTGCCGTGCCCCATAGTCATACCAGTTCAGGCCTTTCTTCGTGTCCAGTTCCTTGCCGTTGTACTTGTAAGGCTGTACACTCGTAGAGTTGGCGAAGACACCTCCGAAGGGGTAGTAATGGTTCGTTTCCTCCACC